>JAFMJX010000014.1 GCA_017853235.1 Chitinophagaceae bacterium
GTGCGGATGGAGGGGGTCGAACCCACACGCCTCGCGGCGCTAGATCCTAAGTCTAGTGCGTCTGCCAATTTCGCCACATCCGCTTAGGGGGTGCAAACTTAATTGATTTTTTTAATTTTCCTAGCTAACTGGAATGAATCCAACTATTTTTTCAAGATAAAGTTGGTCGATGGCATCAAATTGTGCCAATTCACTACTGTCAACGTCTAATACTCCCACTACTTTTCCTTGATGAAAAAGAGGTACAACAATTTCAGATTTTGACAAGCTGCTACAAGCAATATGACCAGGGAATTTTTCGACATCTTCAACAATGATGGTTTGTTCTTTTTCCCAAGAGGTACCACATACCCCTCTGCCTTTTTTAATTCTGGTGCAGGCAACCGGTCCTTGAAATGGACCTAGTACTAATTCGTTTTCAATCACCCAATAAAATCCCACCCAAAACCAATTGAATTGTTCTTTTAATGCGGCAGCTACATTCGCAAGATTAGCCACTAAGTTGCTTTCGCCAGTGAGTAATCCTTGAATTTGAGGTATTAATGTTTCGTACTGAGTTTTTTTATCTCCTTGAATGATATGTAAATCTTCGGCCATGAATGGTGTATCTTTTTTATGATTTATTCAATAATAATTTTATTTCCTTTTTTTCAACTCTTGCCACAAATGCTATAAATGCAAATAATAAAATGGTTGCAAATAAATAATTGAATGGTTGGTTTTGTGACACAACATGCATTAAAGCATTGATTCCGTATAATAATAATGTGATAATAAAGTAAGCTATTAATTTTTTTGTTGCATAAGGGACAGGATATACTCTTTGACCCCATTGGTAACTTACCACCATCATAGTGCCATAACAAAAGAAAGTGGCCCAAGCACTTGCCATGTATCCAAAATGAGGTATTGCTAAATAATTAATTAAAATGGTAATGAATGCACCAAGTAAGGTGATCCAGGCACCTGACATGGTTTTGTTACTTAGTTTATACCAAATGCTTAAGTTATAATAGACTCCTAAAAACATGTTTGCAATTAATAAAATTGGAACCACTTTTAAACCAACATACATATTGGGATTTCGAATAAACTCTTTCCAAATATCTAAGTACAGCACAACCCCTAAAAACATAATGCATAAAGTGATGACAAAAAACTTCATGACTCTTGCATACGTTTTAGGAGCATGATCAGATTGGGCTTGTTTAAAGAAAAACGGTTCTGCACCCATTCTAAAAGCTTGAATAGAAATGGTGATTAAAATAGCTAATTTATAACAAGCGCTATAGATACCAACTAATGCTTTATTAGCATCTACACTTCCTCCTGGTGCCCACCATCCTAACATTAATCGATCCATAGTCTCATTGATCATTCCGCCAAATCCTACTATGATTAAGGGTAAAGCATAAAGCATCATTTCACCCCAAAGTTTAAAATCAAATGAAAATCGCAATGCTCTGATTTCTTTTTGTAATAAAAGCATTACAAAAACATTTTGAATAATACCAGCAATCAAAATATATCCAACTTCCCAGCCTGGCTGATACATTTTTGCAATCCAAGAATCAGGATGTAAAGAGGCATATTGAGGCAGCGAACTTATGAGTGCATATGTTGCTATAATGTTCATGAGTATGCCGCCTACTTTAATGAATGCAAATTTTTGGGGCCTACCTTGCAATCTCAATCTTGAAAATGGAATGGTTGCTAATGCGTCTAAACCAACCACCATTGCAATTAAATGTATATAATCGGGATGGTTGCTAATTTGTAAAAGTTGTGAAATTGGGGCGCTCCAAGTAATGAGGCCCATAATCACCAAACCGGTCACTAAAATCATAGATAAAGTGCTGGTATGGTATATTTTTTCTTCATTCTCTTTAGTTCCAAAACGAAAATAAGCGGTCTCCATTCCATGTGTTACAATCACGTTTAAAAAGGGAATAAACGCGTACACAATGGAATTTTCACCATAAGCTACATCAGTGAGTTTGTATGTAAGATAGGGGGTCAATAAATAACTAATAAACCTAGCTGCGATAGAGCTAAGTCCATACCAGGCGGTTTGACTTACTAATTTTTTAATACTACTCAAGGGCTTGAAATTACAGCTAAATTAGTGAAAATAGTTTTGTTTATCTTCATGTAGAAATTCATCTCATTATGCGCGTAGTTATTCAAAGAACTAAAGAGGCCAGTGTCACGGTGGAGGGCGTGGTAACAGGGGCCATTCAAAAGGGCTTAATGGTGCTGGTGGGCATCGAAAATGCAGATTCGGCTGAAGATATTGAATGGCTGGCAGGCAAAATAGTCAATATGAGAATTTTTGATGATGCCCATGGTGTAATGAATTTAAGTTTGAAAGAAGTTGGGGGTGATTTATTATTAGTGAGTCAATTTACATTGCATGCCAGTACCAAAAAAGGAAATCGACCTTCTTACATTGCTGCAGCCAAGCCCGACATTGCCATTCCTCTATATGAAGCTTTCATAAAACAACTTCAATTGGAACTAGGTAAAACCATTGCTACTGGAATTTTTGGAGCAGACATGAAAGTACAATTGCTAAATGATGGCCCTGTCACCATTTTAGTGGATACTAAAAACAAAGAATAATTACAATATATGGATGGATATGAAACACGAATAAAATAATATAAAAATAAAATAATATAAATGAATATGGCCAATACATTGACAATACAACAAGCACAAGATCAAGTAGACCAATGGATCCAAACAGTGGGGGTGAAATATTTTAGTGAGTTGACTAATTTGGGAATTTTAATGGAAGAAGTAGGAGAATTGTCTCGCATTATGGTTCGTAAATTTGGCGATCAATCTTTTAAAAATAAGGAGGAAGAATTGCTCCTGGCAGATGAAATGGCAGATGTTTTATTTGTACTTATTTGCCTTGCCAATCAAACTGGTATTGATTTAGCGACAGCGCTAGAAAAAAACATCCAAAAGAAAACCCTCAGAGATGCTACCAGGCATCAAAACAACGAAAAATTACAACGTTAATTCATTCTCAGTATATTTGCAGTCTATGAGCAAAGCAACCACCGAAAATACATTACAAGCGATCATTTCGCATGCCAAGGAATATGGATTTGTTTTTCCTAGTAGTGAAATCTATGACGGATTAAGTGCAGTATATGATTATGGCCCTTATGGCGCTCAATTGAAAAAAAACATACGTGATTATTGGTGGAACAGCATGACCCAAATGAACGAAAACATTGTGGGCATTGATGCTGCTATTTTTATGCATCCAACAACTTGGAAAGCAAGCGGTCATGTTGATAGTTTTAGCGATCCCTTGATAGATAATAAGGATAGTAAAAAAAGATACCGTGTAGATCATTTAATTGAAGCACATGCCGAAAAGTTAATTGAAAAGGGAGCGCAGGCAGAGGCTATTCAATTGCTGGCTGATATGGAGGCATTGCTAGGCAAAGATGATTTTGAAGGCTTGAAAAAATTAATTGAAACAAATAAAATTGTGTGCAGTGTGAGTGGCACAGGAAATTGGACCGAAATCAGACAATTTAATTTGATGTTTTCTACCGAATTAGGTTCGGTTGCTGAAGATGCGAATACGATATATTTAAGACCAGAAACCGCACAAGGGATATTCGTGAATTTTTTGAATGTGCAAAAAACTGCTAGGATGAAAATTCCTTTTGGGATTGCACAAACGGGAAAGGCATTTCGAAATGAAATTGTGGCACGTCAATTCATTTTTAGAATGCGTGAATTTGAGCAAATGGAAATGCAGTTTTTCATTAAGCCTGGAACACAAAAGGAGTGGTATGAGTATTGGAAGAATGAACGCATGCAATGGCATTTAAGTTTAGGCATAGCGTCAGATAAATATCGTTTTCATGATCATGTTAAATTAGCCCATTATGCAGATGCTGCTTTGGATATAGAATATGAGTTTCCTTTTGGATTCAAGGAAGTAGAGGGCATTCATTCACGTACCGATTTTGATTTGAGTCGTCATCAAGAATTTAGCAAAAAGAAAATGCAATACTTTGATACCGAAGTCAATCAGCATTATATACCATATGTGATAGAAACTTCTATAGGATTAGATCGTATGTTTTTATTGATATTATCTAATTCTTATGAGGAAGAAACTATCGTAAAAGAAGATGGCACTTCGGATTCAAGAGTGGTGTTACATTTACCAGCAAAAATTGCTCCTAATAAATTAGCTATATTGCCTTTAACTAAAAAAGATGGATTGCCAGAATTAGCAAAAGAATTAATGAGTGATTGTAAAAAATCTTTTCATTGTTTTTATGAAGAAAAAGATGCTATTGGTAAAAGATATCGCAGACAAGATGCTATTGGAACACCATTTTGTGTTACTGTTGACCATCAAACAAAAGAAGATGGAACCGTGACGATTCGTCACAGAGACAGTATGTTGCAAGAGCGAATCGCAATGAACAAAGTCAAAGAATTAGTGCTAGCACATATAAACTAAAAAAAACACTCTTATGATTTTATAAGAGTGTTTTTTTTAGTTTTTTATCCAAAGGATTCAAAATGTACTTGTTTTTTATCCAATCCCAGTTCGGTCATATTTTTTCGAGCGTCATCAATCATCGCTTTCCAGCCACATAAGTAAATATGAGCTGTTTCTTTATTATGCTCCAATAATTTTTGATACACTGGGTGTACATAACCTGTGTAAGAACCAGCTGGAACTTCTTTTTCACGTGAGTAACATGGGTGGAAATGGAAGCCAGGTTCTTTGCTTTCTAATTCTTTTAACTCATCAATATATAATCCATCAGCTAAAGTTCTACAACCAAATATGAGGTGAATATTATTGTGAGCAATTTTATTTTCATGAATGTAACGAATCATGGAACGGAAAGGTGCAATACCTGTTCCTGTACATATAAAGTATACGTCGTTTTCGAAATTTTTAGGTAGGACAAATACTCCTTGCGGACCTCTTAATGTAATTTTAGATCCTACTGTCACTTCATTAAATAAATATGTAGTACCTAAACCGCCTTCAAGAAGTACAATTACAAGTTCAAAGGTATTTGTTCCTGCAGGCGAAGATGCAATGGAATAACTTCTCCAACGTTTATTTTTTTGTTCGTGTATGGGAAGGTCCAATGTTACAAATTGTCCTGGAATGAAATCAAATTTCTCAAGAGATGGAATTTCAAAATAAAATCTTTTAGTATTGGCGGTCTCGTTTTCAATTTTGGTAACGACGCCTTCAACCCATTCTAGTGCCATTTTTTCTTTTTTTTAAATTATTAGTTTTTGTTTGCTTGTTTAGTTATTTGAAAGTAGTACCCTTTGAACATACACTTTATTGTTTGCATATATTTTTACAAAATAGACGCCTGTCATAAAGTTGTCAATGTTTATTTTTTGAGGGGTTCTTTGATTGATTAAGTTTTTGACTTGAGCTACTTTGTTGCCCATAGCATTGAATAATTCAAGCGTAATTCCTTGTGTTTGAATATTCGCAAATTGGACGTAAAAACTATTCCCTTTAATCATGTTTTCGATGTAATCGTTGGAAGTAATTTTCAATGCAATTTCCTTGGTATTTCCCTCTGCTAAATCAGTGACTAATATTAAATTATTATCTGACATAGTTTGGCAACTGTTGGTAGTGGTAACCACTTTATATAATCCATTTTTGGTAGGACGGTATACTTGTCCAGTAGCGCCCGTAATTATTTCATCATTCACATACCATTGATAATTAGAAGCACTATTGGTGGTTAAACTATCCCCTTTATACACTACTATAGGTTTAGGAACGACCGACACAGGTATAGTGGCTGCAGGGCTTAAACAATCATTGGTCCTAATTTGAGTATTATAAAAGAAGTAAAAATAATTTTGAAAATTACTTGGACTCGTTACACTGTTTCCTGTAAAAGAAAATACTTTGGATGGTCCAATAGGATAAGTAGGATCGGACAATCCATTATTGCGAAATACAGTTGCACTATCACATTTCATTATTAAAATATAATCTCCAGCTTGAGGTACTTGTAAATTCAAATGATAAATCCGCCCTGTATCTCCAGTAACAAATGGAGTTCCTGAACTTGTTAAAGCCGCAGCTGGACTCGGACTACTTGCTCCCACATTTAAGTTGGCAGTTTGAATGGGATAATAAGAATAGCTTCCATCGGCATTAAAGGTGGCTAATGTGGCTAGGATGATGCTTATTTTTCCAGGATAACCAGTGTATAATTTTGTAGTTTCAATGGTAAGTGGTGTCGTGGTACTAAATTTTACAAAATTGCCATTGAAAGCGTTGTAGCCTCCTGTATTTGCAAGAGTGGTATTGGTCGCTGGCCCAACTATAGTTTGAAAACCCTCTGCTAAGTATAGATTGTTCTTTGTAGTAGATGTATTAACAGTAGGCCCTAATGCAATGGGATTGATTAATGCAGATGTATCATACCATAGATAATTTTTCCCTGTGATGGGATTGGTTACGGCTAATTTAAAGGCGCCATTACAATTTAGTGCAGTTCCCACTGGAGTTGGATTATTGGCAGCAGTTGTAAAAGTATTTGATAGCGAATTATTATTCTTTTGTTGATCATTCGCAATATTCACAGTAGCCGTAATAGTATAAGATTGATTCGCTTCAGAACTAAATGGTTTTTGGAAAGTATAATTCATTGTCTCACCTCCTCCTAATTTCCCAGTAAATGTTTCAGAAGCAGTAAATACTTGAGTGCTTCCTTTACTTACTGTGACTGAAAGTGGGATATTTGTTTTGGCAGAAGATCCGTTGTTTATAATACGCACAGTAACGTACTGAATGTCTTTTTTGCATGCATTATTATCGGGACTTATAATCTCAGCCATTTGCATATCTGTAGAAGGGGCAATAATTTTAAGGGTGTAATCTTGTGTTTCACCCATTGCATAAGTACCACAAGCATTCACATTTGAAGCTGCGCCTGTTTCCATGACAACCATACGGTATTTTAATAATCTACCCACTGGTATTGTATCTGGTATGGTAAAATTAGCAGTATAGTTGCTGTTTGAAATTCCTGTACTAGTAAGAACCAATTCATTATCTTCAAAAGTGCCGTTGCTGTTATAATCCACAAATGTTTTTACAAAGCGAGTGTTATTGGTTGCATCCGCACTTCCTAGTTTCACAAAAACATTGACAGTTCCATTTGGCTCTCCTGTGATATATAAGTTTGAATTATCAACATATTCTTTTACAACAGTAGGAGTGAATTGAATATTATTGATGCTCACACTATCTATTTTAGTTCCCGCATTACTTGTTGCATTAGAAGCACAAGACGCAGTTCCCCCAGCTCCACTGATAATTAAGGAATAAGCTTGTTGCCCTCTTGCTAAATTACCTTTGTGTTTTACTTTGATAGAATAGGTTTTGCCAATCAATGTGGTATCTACCTCCACTTTTTCTACGTTATCCAAAACATTGTCACCTCTGTATGCTGCGTTAGAAGGAATTTGAGGATTCAGTTTCCATGCTTGAATTAATTTAGAACCCTGTGTAATAGTGACATCCAAATCGTTAATCAATTGAGGAGTAGGATCATTCAAAGTAGATTTTGGTGTTCCTTTTACATCATTCCATACAACTGTTGCTTTTACGGGGGTTAATCCTGAAGCAGTAATAGTGAAAATATTAGAATCTAAATTATTCAATACATTTTCGTAAACAAAATCCTTGCTGGTTTCACTGTTTTTAGTTGTGAGTGCATTGCTTAAAACATTAGCTGCATCATACATATTGAGTAATCCCCATCCAAACTTGTAATCAGGTCCGGGTGCATCCCCTGCTTCATTAGCAGTATGTATTGCTAATGCTTTTAATGTAGCTGCTTTAATAAATTTTTTGGGGCTTAATTGTTGACTTAGTTCTTGTAATAAAAGTAAAGATCCTGCTGCGTTTGGGGTAGCCATTGAAGTCCCGTTTAAAGCTGCATAACTAGAATCGTTGGTAGCGATGGAGGAATAAACAGAAACACCATCAGCAACAATATCTGGTTTGATACGTCCATCATCAGTGGGGCCCCAGCTACTAAAGCTTGACATCACTACATCTTCTTTTTTTGAATAGGAAGCTCCAATGCCGTTTACCGCCCCAACTACTAGTAGGTTTTTAGCATTGATATCGGATGAAAGTGTTTCATAAGAATCGTTGCTACTTATTCCTGCGGGACGGTTGCCTGCATTATACCATTTCCCATTTTGATCTCTTCTCCAATAAGTACTATTCACTGCAGGTCCCGTACTGCCATGATTATTTCCAGCTGCTTTCACAATTAAATAATATGGGGCATTGTACATCACTGAATCATACACCATGGCGGCATTGTTGTATAATCCAAACTTATAATCTTCATTTTCGTTATAATTACCTCCAAATTCCCATCTTGATGAATCGCTATTATAATCCCATCCAGCTACAATTCCATAGGAGTGGTTTGAGATCAATAACCCATTTGCAGCAGCAGCAGCCATTTCACTCGCATCATTATTCCAATCATAAGAATAAGCACCTTTTAAATTAAATGACATTCCTTTGGCTGCAGGGTTGATACCTTTTGCCATCATGATGCCTAATACATGCGTGCCATGATCATATGCAGTTGTAGCATTGTCTTTTTGGACCACTCTATTTTTTAATTCATAGTGGGTAGTTCGCACCGCACCTTGATCAAAAACTGCCAACGTATTTGTTAAGCTATCGCTCGCACCCGTTAAGTTATAACCTAAATTGCTAGTGGGCCATAGCTTATTGGTGTTAACAGTTATTGCGTGAATTGGGTCAGAAAAACTAGAATAGTAAATTGGCATTCCAAAATTATCTATGCCAATCAATGCTCGTTGGCTCTGATTGGTAGATTGGTAGAATAAAGGCCATCCTTTTTCTTTCGCTTTGATAACAGCAGCAGAATAAGATGCCCTTGATTCTTGATCTAATGATTTAGCGGTATTCAATAATATGATTTTACGCGTTTCTACTTGCGCAAAAAGGGTAGGCAAACTAAGTCCCAAACACACACACAAAAGAAGTATTCTTTTCATAAAAAATTTTGTAAAATTACTAAAAAATAGGGTAAGTCTAAGTTACAATATAATTTACTTTTTAAGGACTCATTTATTTAATAAACAAGGAGTAATGAATATGTACTAACTTTAAAAAACATCAGTTAGCATATGGCTCATTTTTTTTATAAAATTCTCATAGGATTTGTATTCTTTTTAGTGCTAATCGCTTGTAATACAGCGAAACAAGCGGTTTTGCTCCCTCAAAAACAACAAGGAATTGAAGGGCAGATTTTTGAAAAAATAGGGAATAACATGCCTCAAATAGGAAAGCCTATTTCAAAAGGAAAGCCCTATTTCACCACCGTGTATTTTTACCAACCTTTTTACGCAAACGTTATCGAACAAAATCCAACTAATTTATTATCAAAATGCAATGGTATTTTAGTGGACAGTGTTGCCACCAATTCAGATGGTTTTTATAAAAAGCATTTACCTCCTGGCTACTATAGTGTAGTGGTGGGATACGAAGGACAATTTTATGCTGGCTTTTTGGGTCCATCCAATGAAGTAGGTTTGGTCAAGGTGGAAAAAGGGGTTTTTCAAAAAAACGATATTACTATTCATGTAAAAGCGAGTTATTAAAGATCGTGCTGTATCTTTGTAAAGAGCGGTATGAATGAGCAATCTTTGTTTGAGCGGTTTCAAGTTTCCCCCCTCCTAAAATTAATGGCGGACAGGATTAGTATGTCCCATAGTGAAAAAACAGGTTCTATTCCATTTCAAGTTTTTCTCCAAAATTTATACGGTTCTTCGCCTGCATTTATATTGCAATCGGTTTTTGTAAATCCTGCTACACAGCACTGGAATCATTTGGTGGTATTAAACGATGCCGAAGAAGCTGCTTATTTTTTCAATTCCATTGAAAGTATTACTGAGGCAATGGATCTTTTTTATTTTCCTTCCTCTTTTAAAACACCACATAATTTCAATTTATTAAATCCTTCTCATGTGATGTTGAGAACCGAAGCGTTGACAAAAATTTCAATGGGTGGCAACAAGAAAATTTTGGTGACTTATCCAGAGGCTTTATTTGAAAAAGTAATCTTACCCAAAACGCTTCAAAATAATATCATACAAATAAAAACCAATGATCATTTAGAGGTCAATACATTATTGCAACAGTTGGTTGATTATGGTTTTGATCGAACTGATTTTGTATATGAGCCTGGACAATTTGCAGTAAGAGGAGGGATTTTAGATATTTATTCTTTTGGCAATGAAAAGCCTTATCGTATTGAATTATTTGGGGAAGAAGTAGATAGTATTAGATTATTTGATCCTGCGTCGCAATTAAGTGAAAGAAAATTATTACAGGTGAATATCATTCCCAATGTTACTACACAGTTTGAACAAACGGAACAAATACCTTTATTAGATTTTATTTCAAAAGATACTTTGATTTGGTTGAAAGATTGGAATGTCATAAAACAAAAGGGCCTAGATCAGTATGAATTACTCCATGATTTTTTAGAACATCATCAAAATAATTCGGTGATTGAAATAGATGCGCATCACAAACGCACCAAAATTTCGGATCTTGTAGTGGTTGAAGAAACAGAACAGCAATTAATGCAAAGAAGCATTATAGAATGGGGTTTTCAGCCACAATTGACGCATGAAAAAATTGTCTTTAACACACAAGTTCAGCCGGCTTTTAATAGACAATTTCAATTGTTGATTGAAAATGTACAATCCTATGAAAAAAAAGGGTATGCTATTTTTATTTTCGCAGAACAAGCAAAACAATTAGAACGTTTACATGCTATTTTCACCGACTTAAAAACGGAAATTCAATTTACTCCTATTGTAAAAAATATTCATGAAGGTTTTATTGATCATGATCATAAAATTGTTTGTTATACCGATCATCAAATTTTTCAAAGATATCATAAGTACAAAGTAAAGCAAGCCTATAGCAAAAGTAAAGCAATCACTTTGCGAACTTTGCGTGACTTGCAGCCGGGAGATTATGTAACTCACATTGATCATGGAGTTGGAGTGTATAGCGGCCTTCAAAAAATGGAAGTAAATGGGTTGATGCAAGAAGCCGTTCGAATTATTTATAAAGACAGTGACATATTATATGTCAATATTAATTCCTTGCATAAAATTTCCAAATATACAGGTAAGGAAGGATCGCCTCCTAAAGTCAATAAACTAGGCTCGGATGCTTGGGTAAAATTAAAAGACAAAACCAAAGCCAAAGTAAAAGAAATTGCATTTGATTTAATTAAATTATATGCACAAAGAAAGGCACAAAGTGGATTTGCTTTTTCACCTGACAATTACATGGTGTACGAATTAGAAGCCTCTTTCATGTATGAAGAAACATTGGATCAATCCAAAGCCATTGCTGATGTTAAAAAAGACATGGAAGGTTTAGCTCCAATGGATAGATTGGTTTGTGGTGATGTGGGATTTGGTAAGACCGAAGTGGCTGTTAGAGCTGCTTTCAAAGCGGCTATTGATGGCAAGCAGGTCGCATTATTAGTGCCCACCACCATATTGGCTTTTCAACATTATAAAACATTTGTGGATCGATTAAAAGATTTTCCAATTACTGTGGATTATTTAAATAGGTTTAAGTCGTCCGCTCAAAAAAAGGAAACCATTGAAAAAGTGAAGCAAGGTAAAATTGATATTTTAGTTGGGACACACGGAGTGCTGGGAAAAGAAGTTCAATTTAAAGATTTGGGGTTGATGATTATCGATGAAGAACAAAAATTTGGAGTGGGGCATAAAGAAAAATTAAAAACATTAAAAACCACCGTAGATTGTTTGACTTTAACTGCTACCCCAATTCCAAGAACACTTCATTTTAGTTTAATGGGTGCAAGGGATTTAAGTATTATTAACACAGCTCCAGCAAATCGCCAACCCATACATACCGAAGTGCAAGTATTTAATGAGGACGTCATTAGGGAAACCATTTATTTTGAAACTGAAAGAGGCGGACAAGTATTTTTTATTCATAATAGAGTACAAGGATTGGCGGAAATGTGCAGTATGATACAAAGTTTATGCCCCGATTTGAGTATTGGGTATGCGCATGGTCAATTGGAAGGACATTTGTTGGAAGAAAAAATATTAGATTTTATTGAAAGAAGATATGATGTGTTGGTGTGTACCAATATTGTGGAGAGTGGGGTAGATATTCCTAATGTTAATACTATTATCATTAATAATGCCCATCAATTTGGCTTAAGTGATTTGCATCAATTAAGGGGAAGGGTAGGTAGAAGTAATAAAAAAGCTTTTTGCTATTTATTGGCTCCTCCAATAAGTACATTGCCAGATGATTCCAGAAAACGTTTACAAACCTTAGAGCAATTTAGTGAACTAGGTAGTGGTTTTCAAATTGCAATGCGTGATTTAGATATAAGAGGAGCGGGTAACTTATTAGGGGGAGAGCAAAGTGGGTTTATGGTAGAAATTGGATTTGAAATGTATCAAAAAATTTTAGCAGAAGCAGTGCGTGAATTAAAACGTTCCGATTTTAAAGAATTATTCAAAGAGGAAATTAGTCAACAAGATGATTTTGTTCAGGATTGCACCATTGATACAGATTTAGAAATTATGATTCCAGATGCTTATGTAGAAAGTATTGGAGAAAGATTGTCATTATATACACGTATGGATCAAACAGAAAATGAGGAAGACTTGGAATTGTTGCGTGTAGAAATGGCTGATCGATTTGGCCCTATCCCAGCCCCAGTAGAGGATTTGTTTACCACCATAAAATGTCGCAAATTGGCTATTGCATTGGGTTTTGAAAAAATGACTTTGAAAGATACTACGCTCAGGTGTTTTTTTATCAATCGACCCGATTCCCCTTATTTTGAAAGTAATATTTTCAAACAGCTGTTGTTATTTGCACAAACGAATATGAATAATGCCCATTTTAAACAGGTAGGAAAAAACTTCATTTTAATTATTAAAGAGGTGAAAAGTATGAATGACTGTCATCGCATTTTAACTAAAATTAACAATGGTGTTTTAGTAGAATCTACTCATTAAAATTTGGATACATACACTTTCAATGACATAAAAAAACCTTCTCGAATAGAGAAGGTTTTTTTATGAAATGTAAAAAAGTTTTTAATCTAGAAACCTTTTTTAGCAACTCCATCAGCAATTGCTTTAAGCGCATTTGCTTCGCTTAAAATAGCTGCCATTTTATTTCCTTTACCATCATGACCGCCAGCCATATAACCGCCTTTAGCTGTTCTTGTGATGACTGCATCCTGCATGGGTACATTTTTTTCTTTTGTTTTTAAGCAATATGCTTTAATCATTTTTGAAGTGTCCATTTTGTATAAATTTTAAAGTGAAAATTTCTAATTGAAAGTAGGTTATTTATGGGGATTCATTTGTCTTATGAGCTTGTTTTTTGTTAAAATCCCCAAAAAACGGGTTAATTCAGGGGGTTAAGCATCAATTTTAGCATATTTAGCATGAGTTTCGATGAATTCACGACGTGGGGCAACATCGTCTCCCATCAACATACTGAAAATTCTGTCTGCTTCCGCAGCACTTTCAATAGTGACTTGTTTCAATGTTCTGCGAGAAGGATCCATCGTAGTTTCCCATAATTGTTCTGCATTCATTTCCCCTAAACCTTTGTAACGTTGAATGGTTACTGAATCATCTTTACCACCTCCTAATTTTGTTACCAGTCCTTTGCGTTGCTCTTCGCTATAGGCATATTCCTGATCCTTTCCTTTTTTGACTAAGTATAATGGAGGTTGTGCAATATAAACATAGCCATTTTGAACCAGCTCCTTCATGTATCTAAAAATGAAAGTTAAAATAAGGGTTGCGATATGGGATCCATCCACATCGGCATCCGTCATGATGATCAACTTATGGTAACGTAATTTTTGAATATTTAAAGCTTTAGGATCTTCGGGGGTTCCCACTGTCACACCAAGGGCTGTGTACATATTTCGGATCTCCTCGTTTTCATAAATTTTATGCTCCATTGCTTTTTCTACGTTCAAAATCTTACCTCTTAAGGGTAGAATGGCTTGATAGCTTCTGTCACGACCTTGTTTAGCAGTACCTCCCGCAGAATCTCCTTCGACTAAGTACAGTTCACATTTTTCTGCATCTCTTTCGGAGCAGTCTGCTAATTTACCTGGTAAGCCACCACCTGTTAAAACAGTTTTACGTTGCACCATGTCACGTGCTTTTTTTGCAGCAACACGTGCTTGAGCAGCTAAAATAATTTTTGAGATAACATACTTAGCTTCTTTAGGATTTTCCTCTAGATAAGCTTCTAATACTCTAGAAACAGTAGTTTGAACCACACCACTTACTTCACTATTTCCTAATTTAGTTTTGGTTTGTCCTTCAAATTGAGGTTCGGGCACTTTAACCGAAATAATAGCACTTAGTCCTTCTCTAAAATCGTCCCCTTCCACTGTCACTTTTGCTTTTTCAAATAATCCCTCTTTATCTCCGTAGCTTTTAAATACCCTTGTAAGGGCGGTTCTGAATCCTGTAACATGGGTTCCCCCTTCAATGGTGTTGATATTGTTTACGTAAGAGAAAATATTTTCTTTAAAATCATCATTATAAGTAAGCGCAACTTCCACCATAACATTAGACGCTTCGTCCAAGCCCTCCACATATAATGGTTGCGCAATGATTGGATTGCGATTTCCGTTTTTATCTAACATTTGAACAAACTCCACAATTCCTCCTTCACTGTAAAAAGTATTTTTATAAGGTTCTCCAGTTTCGTTTTTATCTCTTAAATCGGTTAAAGTGATGTGTATTCTTTTGTTTAAATAAGATAACTCACGTAAACGCCCTTCTAAAATTTCTCTTTTGTATACAGATTCTTGAAAGATGCTTAAGTCGGGCCAGAAATGAACTCTTGTTCCTGTTTTTTCACTCACTCCAGATTCGCGTACTGGATATTTAGGGATACCGATACTATATTCTTGTTCAAAAATTTTGCCTTCACGTTGTACCGTCACCAAAAGTTTGGTACTAAGTGCGTTCACGCAACTTACTCCCACGCCATGCAATCCACCAGATACTTTGTAGGTATTTTTATCAAACTTACCTCCTGCATGCAACACAGTCATTACCACTTCCAAAGCAGATTTTTTCTCCTTTGTGTGCATTGCAGTGGGAATACCGCGACCATTATCTTGCACACTGATGGAATTATCTTCGTGAATATTGACTTCAATATGAGTACAATATCCAGCTAAGGCTTCATCGATAGAGTTATCCACTACCTCATAAACTAGGTGGTGAAGCCCCTTAGAGCCCACATCGCCTATGTACATGGCAGGCCTTTTACGAACCGCTTCTAAACCTTCTAAAACCTGAATACTATCGGCGCCATAATTTTTGTTTTCGGTCGACTCGTTGGAGGGTAGATTTTCTGACATAAATGAATTCGAATTTAACTTGTTTTTTGAGGCATATGGAATGCATACAAACTTAAGTAAATTAAGGGTTTAAAGCCTTAATTTGCCTTTATTTAGTTATCCCCATTTTAGGCGTTTTGTGTATATTTTTTGACCCTCCTTTAGGGGTTAAAAATAGGGTTTTACATAGGGGTTAAAAAAGCTTAAAATGAGGCCCATTTTTAGCATGATTTTGAACAATTTAATCGCTTTAATGTTTATACATTAATTTTGTACCTCAATGTCAAAAGCGCAAGAAATATTAATGCAGTCAAAATCGCCCCTCGGCTGGAACGGGATGGAGGTTTTGTATGACAAGGAACAACACATTCCTGGGTCCACGCAATACCATATTCGTCGCTATTATGCGCAGGATAGTTGGGCTGCTGAGGATACAGGTATGTTTATTTACCATTTTAATGCTGCTAGTCCCAAGGAGAATTACTTAGAGCTTCGCTTTTGTATTTCGGGCAATAGATATTGCGAGAATAAAACATGTGGAAGTTGCCAACAAATTCCGACAACAGATTGTGCAGGTCCTATTCGAACAGTGGATGTTTTTTCATTCCATTTTACTTCTACTTTTTTATATCAATTTTTACATCATGTCAAGTTGACTAATAAAAAAGACGAATTACTAGCCTTTAAACATCCTGAACCATTTGCAAAAATTTTCCCACTCAGCCGTAAAAAAAGAGTGAGTTTGGATGCTCTACTCAATCACAGTTACACGGGATCACTTGAAAATATTTTTGTGAATGCTAAAATTCATGAGCTTTTGTTATATAGTTTAGAAAGTGTCGTAGAAGAAAAAGAAGAAGTGTTTACTTGTAAATTTTTGGCTGATGATAGAGGTGTAGAAAGTATTTATCAAGCTAGAGAATTTTTATTGCAACATATTGGAGATCCTATTACTATCAAGGAGTTGAGCAGAAAAGTAGCTATGAATGAGTGTTATTTGAAAAAAGGGTTTAAGGAGGTTTTTGGCACTACAATTTTTGATTTTTATCAACAACAACGTATGGAACATGCTAAATATTTGTTGTATCAAAAATCATTAAGTGTGACTGATGTCTCAGCCTTATTAGGATATTCCTCTATATCACATTTTTCTGCCGCCTTCAAAAAGCATACAGGGTTGAAGCCTTGTGAGTTATTGAATTAGTTCCTCATTTTTCCTTTTTTATTCCTTACTTTTATTTTCTAAATTAACCAGTATGCGTGTCATTTATGCATTATTAGCAATCGTATTATTTAGTTCTTGTATACATCAAAGAGTAGATTTAATTGTACATCACGCTCAAATTTACACAGTTGACAAAAATTTTTCAGTAGCGGAAGCTATGGCTGTACAGGATGGTAAAATTGTAGCAATTGGTGCCAATGATGATATCTTAAAAGAGTATACATCAGACAGTTTAGTGAATGCGCACGGACAAGCGGTGTACCCTGGATTTATTGATGCACATGCTCATTTTGTAGGTTATGGACAATCCTTGTATGCAGTGGATTTAATGTTTGCAGCATCATGGGAGGAAGTATTGCAACGTGTACAAGATTTTGCAGTAAAACATCCAGGTAAATCTTGGATTCGTGGAAGAGGTTGGGATCAAAACCGTTTTCCTGGTAAAGCATTTCCAACAAATGAACAATTAAATGCATTATTTCCTGATCGACCAGTTATTTTAGAAAGAGTGGATGGTCATGCATCTATTGCAAATGAATTTGCTTTAAATCTGGCTCAAGTAAAACCAGGACAAACTTTGGAAGGTGGACAATTCACTATGGCTCAAAATAAATTAACAGGTTTATTAATTGATAATGCGGTAGGTGTTGTAGAACGTGTCATTCCGGCACCTACACAATCTGATTACAAAGATTGGTTAACTGCAGCGCAACAAAATTGCTTTGCTACTGGGTTGACGACCATTACCGATTGCGGATTAAGTCCTGATGAAGTAGATAAAATTGACGCCCTACAAAAATCTTCAGATTTAAAAATGCGTTTATATGTCATGTTAAGTGATAAACCCACAACCTATACTTCCTCCTATTTTACCAATGGAGGTTATGTGACAGATCGATTGGTGGTAAAGGGTATAAAAGTGTATGGTGATGGTGCGTTGGGATCAAGGGGTGCTTGTTTGTTACAGCCTTATTCTGATAAAAAGGATTGGACCGGTTTTTTATTGAGCAGTCCAGCGCATTTTGATAGCCTTGCTGCAAAATTAATTCAAACAGATTTTCAAATGTGTACACATGCTATTGGAGATAGCGCCAATAGAACCATCTTGAAATTGTATGCCAAGTATTTGAAAGGGAAAAATGACAAACGATGGAGAATTGAACATGCCCAAATTTTGAATAAAGATGATTTTCATTTTTTTGGAGAACACTCCATCATACCTTCTGTACAACCAACGCATGCGACAAGCGATATGTATTGGGCTGGTGAAAGATTGGGTGCAGAAAGATTGCAAGGTGGCTATGCTTATCAACAATTATTAAAAGAAAATGATTGGTTGCCTTTAGGCACTGATTTTCCTGTTGAAGAAATCAATCCTTTTAAAACTTTTTTAGCTGCTGTGGCACGTAAAGATGCTAAGGGATACCCTGCAGATGGTTTTCAAAAGGAAAACGCATTAACGCGTGAGCAAACCATTCGTGGGATGACCATTTGGGCCGCCAAATCGAACCGTATGGAAAAACAAGTGGGGTCCATTGAAGTAGGAAAGAAAGCGGACTTTATTTTACTTGATAAAGATTTAATGAAAGTGCCTGAGGATAGTATATTGCACGTGAAAGTGTTAAAGACTTATTTGAACGGAGAGAGAGTACATTAGTTCAAAATAGTAATTTATTCTCTTTAATAATATTCATGTTAAAATAAACAAGAGAATAAACATCTATTTCTCACTCTCCATCGCTTTGCTCAAAGTTCGTTCAAAATAGTAATTTATTCTCTTTAATAATATTCATGTTAAAATAAACAAGAGAATAAACATCTATTTCTCACTCTCCATCGCTTTGCTCAAAGTTCGTTCAAAATAGTAATTTATTCTCTT
>JAFMJX010000161.1 GCA_017853235.1 Chitinophagaceae bacterium
AAGGGTTGCTGGAAATTTTTCAAACCAATAAAGTAGCCGATCATGCTCATCACTTAGTTCAAAAAGCACATGACATAGGATTAACCGATACTAGATTATTAAATCAAGAAGAATTATTTGCTCTAGAGCCTCAACATAAAATGAATGCAATAGGTGCCGTTTACTTTGCTTGTGATGCTCACTTATATCCCAATAAATTAATGAAGCAATTAATTGAAGACTTAAAAAGTAAAGGAGTGCAATTTTGTTTGGGAGAAACAGTGAAAAATTTTGAAAAGGAAAATGGGAAAATTAAATCAGTCATTACAGATAAAAATAAATATACTCCAGACTCAGTGGTGATTGCAACTGGATCATGGAGTAGAGAAATGGTACAACAACTAGGAATTACAATGCCATTGATGCCAGGTCGTGGATATTCTATCACTTTAGAAAATTCACCTTATCAAACCAATTATCCATCTGTATTAGTGGAAGGAAGAGTCGCATTAACTCCCATGGATGGAAATAAAATGCGATTTGGGGGTACTATGGAAATTACAACCACTCAAGCTCCTCCTCAAATGAACCGCGTAGTGGGAGTATTAAAAGCAGTAAAAAAATTCTTCCCTGAATTTGAAATACCCACCCCAAGTTGGGAACAAGTGTGGTATGGCTATCGCCCTTGTTCGGCTGACGGTTTGCCTTATTTAGGGCGTTCTCGTAAGATTCAAAATTTAGTGATTGCTTCAGGACATTCCATGATTGGTTTAAGTTTAGGAGCAGGTACTGGGAAATTAGTAGCTGAAATATTGGATGAAAAACCCACCAGTATTGATATTAGCTTTTATAACCCTGAAAGATTTGATCGCTAATGAAATTTACTGCAACTCAAATACCATACAGTGATACGGGGTTGTTCACCACTTTAATACAAGATTTTATTGCTGGGAAAGCAGCAGCATTAAAGTATGTGCAATATCCGGTCAGTAAAGAGGGTGTGCATGCAGCCATTCAAGAAAGAAAAAAATTTCCAATTCAAAGATCTGTTTTGGTAAATGTTTTGCAAAGTCAATATCACGATTTATTTAATTCAAACTACAATACGAATATAACAGCAAATGTAAAAGTAAGTGAAGCCATTCAATCCCTATTGAAGGAAAATACATTTGCCATCACTACTGCGCATCAGCCCAATATTTTTACTGGTCCATTATATTTTTTTTATAAAATTATTCATGCCATTCAATTGGCTGCTGATCTAAAAAAACAATTTCCTGAAAATAATTTCGTGCCTGTGTATTATATGGGTTCAGAAGATGCGGATTTAGATGAAGTAGGAAGTTATTTTTTAGGAGGTACCCAGCATCAATGGATCACGAAACAAAAAGGGGCCATTGGCCGTATGAAAGTGGACGACGCTTTATTAGGGTTATTACAAAATTTGGAAGGATATTGGTTGGTGCAACCTGAAGGTGCCGAAACGTTTAACATTTTAAAGAAAGCGTATCAAAAAGGGAATACCATCAGCGAAGCAACACTTTATATGGTGCATCAATTTTTTGGAAAATATGGTTTGGTGGTGCTGCAACCGGATCAACCCCAATTAAAGCAATTGTTTTTGCCAGTGATGGAGCAAGAATTGTTGCATCAATTTTCACATGCAGCAATCCAGCCAACATTATCTCTTTTGGCCAAAGAATATCATGTTCAATCCGAAGGGCGCTTATTAAATTTATTTTATTTAAAAGAAGATCTTCGATCTAGAATAGAAAAAAATGAAGAAGAATATACTATAGTGGATACTTCCATCCGTTTTACTGCCACTCAAATAATTGATGAATTAAAAAATTATCCTGAACGTTTTAGTCCCAATGTGATATTAAGAGGGGTGTATCAAGAAACAATTTTGCCAAGTATTGTTTTTATAGGTGGCGGTGGAGAGCTTGCTTATTGGATGGAGCTTAAAAATGTATTTAGTCAAACTAAAGTACATTATCCAATTTTACAGTTACGAAATTCATTTGTATGTATCAAGGAAAAACAAATGACTCAATGGGAGGCCTTAGGTTTTGAATTAAAGGATTTATTTAAGCCTATTTTACAACTTGAAAATGAATACATCCAAAGAGTAAGTGAAGAAAATTTAACATTAAGCACTCATCTTGCAAATATGAATAGTTTGTATCAGCAAATACAATTAGATGTGATAAAAATTGATGCTTCTTTAGGGGATCACACTTTGAATTTATCGGTACAAGCTCAAAAAAAGTTAGCTACTTTGGAAAAGAAAATGTTGAAAGCTGAAAAACGGAAACAACATACCGCTTTGCAAAGAATCCACGCTATCAAAAATGATTTATTCCCTCAAAATAGTTTACAAGAACGTGTGGAAAATATTGCAGAATGGATAGGAGCTTATGGTTGGGGTTGGGTGGATGCTATTATGACGCATTCCAATACTTTAGCTCAAAATTTCACAGTGCTATCCGCTACACAAAATGATAAAGCCAAATAGAAGTTTGATCTTTTTTAAAAGACTAGTTTATTTATCAAAATCGTTATGATATTGATTTTTAATTTTAGCTACTTTATCCAATACTTCATTGTTCATTTTGGATTTATATTCATCCATTGCTTTTCCTAAAATGGGGTTTGCACTTCCTAATATTTGAACCGCTAATAACCCAGCATTTTTAGCCCCATTTAAAGCCACAGTGGCTACTGGGACACCACCAGGCATTTGAAGTATAGATAATATAGAATCCCATCCGTCAGCTGAATTGCTTGATTTAATTGGTACGCCTATCACTGGCAAGCTTGTAATAGCAGCAACCATACCAGGAAGATGTGCGGCGCCTCCGGCGCCGGCAATAATTACTTGAATTCCTCTTTCTCTGGCAGTTTGTGCATATTGAACCATTCTTTCCGGTGTGCGATGTGCTGATACAATGGTCAGCTCAAAAGGAATTTGAAAGCTTGTAAGAATATCTGCTGCAGCTTGCATTATTGGCAAATCGCTATCGCTTCCCATAATAATACCTACTGATGGTTGTGTATTCATAGTTGCTTTATTTGAGTGCAAGTTAATAAAATCATAATGATTGAGGAAATTCATAGCCTTCTACACCTAAAAGTAAAGGTGTAGCCTTTGCTTCAATGAATTTGATGCGTAAGTATTTTAATTTTTGAAGGGGGAATTTGATGATTCGTTTATGACCAATGGTGGTTCCGCTGGCTATCATTTCAAAGTGTTCTAAATTATTTCCACCACTCACTTCAAAGCGAATCACTCTTTGCCCCCATTGTATATCTTCTTTTAATACCAAGGCGTTTACATTTACTTCTTTATTTAAATGTACTTCTATGCTATTTTTTGTTTTGAGTATTTTGGCTCCTTTAAAAACATTCTTTGCAAATGCTTCGTCTCGAATTTTTTTAAATTGCATTAAAGCTGCCGAATCGGGAGCCGCAATTAAACCTCTGCGGTCGGGAGGGACATTTAATAATAAGTTGCCACCTCGCCCCACCGATTTTAAATACAAATCAAATAAGGCATTTCCATTTTTCACTGTTTTGTCTTCTTCGGGATGATAAAACCAACCTTTTCGAATAGACACATCAGCTTCCCCTGGAATCCAAACTTTTCCATTAAAATTGCCTCTATTTAAGGTGTCATTGGGCGGAGCCCCTGCACCTCTTTTGAAACCAGCGGTATCTAATAAATTCCAATTAGTTTCATTGATAATTCCATTTTCATTTCCAATCCATCTAATATGTGGTCCTATGTCGCTAAAAATAATCAAATGGGGTTGATAACTTAAAGCAGCATCTTGGAAACGCTTAAAGTCATACACTTGTTTTTTCCCATTTGGGCCTTCACCGTTTGCACCATCCCACCACAATTCAAAAAAACGACCATATCCGGTGAGTAATTCTTTCATGGTTTGAATATATATTTCGTTGTATTGGGGAGTGCCATAATCTGGATGGTTTCTATCCCAAGGGGAAATATATACGCCCATTTCAATGCCTGCTTTTTTGCAAGCCTCACTCAGCATTTTAATAACATCGCCTTTTCCATTCATCCATTTACTTTCTCTTACGGTATGTTTGCTGTATTTGCTAGGCCATAAACTAAAGCCATCATGATGCTTTGCTGTGATAATAATTCCTTTGGCACCTGCCGCTTTAGCAATAGACGCCCATTGATTACAATCTAATGCAGTAGGGTTAAAAACATTGGGATCTTCGCTGCCATGACCCCATTCTAAATCAGTAAAAGTATTAGGTCCAAAATGCATGAATAAATAAAATTCTTTATCGTGCCATGCTAATTGAGTTGCGCTAGGAGTGGGCCCCACTTTTTGTTGTGCCCAACTTAATATTGGAAC
>JAFMJX010000162.1 GCA_017853235.1 Chitinophagaceae bacterium
ACCCAACTTTTTGCTAAAGCCTTATCAATTTTTTGAGTGTCTACTTCGTCTCTGTTTCTTTGAACATCTTTTCCTTCGGCACGCCAAGTACGTTTCACTGTTAAAGCTCCACCCAATTTAAATAATTTAGAAATCCAGTTACTATTCATGGTTTCTTCTGCAGCCACAAAAAAAACGTTCGTAAAAGGATTTAACAAATAATAAGGGATGCCTAATTTGTTAAACTTACGCCATTTAACTGCACAAAATATATGCACAAAAGTAATGACGTCGGCAAAATAAGTTTGATGATTGCTTACAAAGAGGACATTTTTTTTAGGCAAATTTTCGAGATGTTCGGTTCCCTCTATTTTCAATTTATTAAATAGAACCAACCCTGGGTAAGTAAATAAACCTACCAATGCATAGATAAAAGAACGGAACAAACGGATATGTTTCAAACGATCCAAAAGGCTCATTAAAATAGACTTTATTAGAGATGCAATATAGTAATTTAAATGGAACCTACTATCGGTGTTTAGCCAACAAATTGTATCTTTAAAGCATGAAAAAAGAAGGTGTCATATTTGATATAGATGGATTATTGATCAACAGTGAACCACTATGGAACAAAGCAGCAAGTGAAATATTTAGACAATATGGAATTTTGTTAACCGAACAACAATATGCACTTACAACAGGATTAAGATCAAAGGAGTTTGTGGCACACTGGTTATATGCACATAAAATTCCCAGCACCGAATATGATCGAGCCGAACAACGTATCATCGATTTAGCTATCAGTTTAATTGATCAAGAAGCCAACATCATGCCGGGAGTAGAACATATTTTTCAATTTTTTTTACAAAAAGATTTTAAAATTGGATTAGCTACTTCTTCACCAGTTCAACTCATCGAACTCATTAAAGATAAATTAGGCATAAGAAGTATTATTCAAGCAAGTTGTTCGGCACAACATTTGCCCTATGCCAAGCCGCATCCGCAAGTGTATTTGGATTGTGCTGCAGCTTTGCATCTTTCTCCTCTTGCTTGTATTTGTTTTGAAGACTCTGTATATGGAATGATTGCGGCAAAAGCAGCAAGAATGACCTGTGTGGTAGTTCCTGCTGCTGATCATATGAAATTAGAACATTGGGGAGCAGCAGATTTAAAACTTTCCTCTCTACAAAATTTTGGAGCCTTGCATTTTAATATGTTGGATCAATAACTTGGGTTAGAGTAAATGACAAAAAATTAAATTAAATTGCAGGCAATCATGGATTTAGCCAAAAAAATCATAGGACCTGAATTGGAGATGTTTGAACAACATTTCAAAAATGCAGTAAAAAGTAGGGTTTCTTTGCTGGATAGAATCATGCAATACATTGTAAAACGAAAAGGAAAGCAAATGCGTCCAATGTTTGTTTTACTTTCTGCCAAATTACATGGAACCATCAACGACAGTTCGTATCGCGCAGCCTCATTGGTCGAATTGTTACATACTGCTACTTTAGTTCATGACGATGTAGTTGATGAAGCTTTAGAGCGCCGTGGTTATTTTTCAATCAACGCATTATGGAAAAATAAAATTGCGGTTTTAGTTGGAGACTATTTATTATCCAAAGGTTTACTTTTATCACTAGACAACAAAGACTTTGAAATTTTAACCATCTTGTCTAATGCAGTAAAAAAAATGAGTGAGGGTGAGTTGCTCCAAATTGAAAAAACCAGAAATTTAAACTTTGATGAATCTATTTATTACGAAATCATCAATGGCAAAACAGCCAGCTTGTTAGCTTCTAGTTGTGCAGCAGGTGCTAGCTCAGTTACAAAGGATATTGAAGTAGTTGAAAAAATGAGAACATTTGGTGATGCAGTAGGTATGGCATTTCAAATTAAAGATGACTTATTTGATTACGGAGAAGCAAAAGTAGGAAAACCAACTGGCAATGATATTAAAGAAAAAAAATTAACCTTACCACTTATACATATTTTACAAAAAGTAACTCCAAATTTAAAAAAGGAAATTATTTATATTGTAAAAAACAATAACAATGATAAAGCTAAAGTTAAATTTGTGATTGACCATGTAATACAATATGGAGGTATTGAATATGCGACCCAAAAAATGTTGGACTATCGTGATCAAGCTTTAGAAATTTTACACTCTTTCCCTGCTAGTCCCACCAGAGATGCATTAGAGGAATTGGTGAGATACACAACAGACAGAAAATTTTAATGGAAAAAAGGTGGAATATATTACATGCCAACCAAGAACAGGTGCAATCATTGCAATCTGCCTTAAAAATTCATCCTATTTTATGTGAGCTGTTAGTTCAAAGAGGCATCACCAACTTTGAAGATGCCAAACATTTTTTTAGACCTCAAATTGAACATTTGCATGATCCATGGCTTATGAAGGATATGCAAAAAGCAGTTACACGTATTCAAGAAGCAGTCAATCAATCACAAAAAATTTTAGTTTTTGGTGACTATGATGTGGATGGAACTACATCGGTTGCCACTTTGTACCAATTTTTAAAAAAAATATCACCTCATATTGATTATTATATTCCGCATAGATACAGAGAAGGATATGGTATTTCAAAAATAGGAATTGACTTTGCCAAAGAAGCAGGTATTCATTTAATAATTTCAGTGGATTGCGGTATTAAGTCTATTGAATTAATTACCTATGCAAAAGAATTAGGAATTGATTTTATTATTTGCGACCACCATTTACCCGATGCCATTTTACCTCCAGCCATGGCGATCTTAAATCCTAAACAAAAGGATTGTACTTACCCCTACAAAGAATTATGTGGATGCGGTGTGGTATTTAAATTAATTTCAGCCTTAGCAGAGGTGTACCATTTACCTGCCGAATCCTATATGCAATATTTGGATTTAGTAGCAACCGCTATTGCTGCAGATATTGTTCCATTAACAGATGAAAATAGAACACTTGCTTTTTTTGGATTAAAAAAAGTGAACGAAAATCCATGTTTTGGTATACTAGCATTAATGGAATTAGCAAAACAAACAACCCCGCTTAAAATAAGTAATTTGGTTTTTGCTGTAGCACCTCGCATTAATGCAGCAGGTCGTATGGATGATGCTAAAAAAGCAGTACAATTATTTGTAGAAAAAGATTACGCAAGCGCTTTAGCAATTGGATCCCTATTACAACAAGACAATATAGATCGAAGAGAAGCAGACTCCACCATTTCAGAAGAAGCATTACAACAAATCGAAAGTGACCCACAACATACTCTTAAAAAATCTTCGGTGGTGTTTCAGGCAGATTGGCATAAAGGAGTAGTGGGAATTGTGGCGAGCAGATTAATTGAAAAACATTACAAACCCACAGTAGTTTTAACGCAAAGTGGCGATGTGATTACTGGAAGTGCAAGAAGTGTAATAGGCTTTAATTTATATGAAGCTTTGCATGCTTGTCGCGAGCATTTAATTGGTTACGGAGGCCATTTTGCTGCTGCAGGGATGACACTTGCTATTGATAAATTAAACGATTTTAAAATTGCATTTGAACAAGCAGTTGCTGAGAGAATTACAGAAGAACAATTAACTCCAGAAATTATGATTAATTCAATCATACCAATAGATGTTATTAATATGAACTTCTTTCAAATTGTTAGTCAAATGGAGCCTTATGGTCCAGATAACGCCCGTCCTATATTTTTAGCAAAAAATGTATATGATGCAGGATACAGTAAATTAGTGAAAGATGCTCATATTAGTTTTCATATTACCCAAGGGCAACAAAGCATCAAAGGCATTGGGTATAATATGCCACAACATATTTCATTAGTAAAATCAGGTAAACCTTTTGATGTAGTATTCCAATTGCAATTAAATGAGTGGCAAGGAAATCAAACAGTACAATTACAAGTCATTGACCTAAAAGTTGCATCTGCTTCATAACACTTGCCCCCCATTATATCCATCTTTTGCCACTACCCTTCATTAATATCCTTGATTGACTATTTTAATAAGTCAACACTTCTTTGAATAAAGTTGGTCAACTCTGCTCCTTTTAATAAACCTTGAGACAGTAATGCCAAATCGGCTAAATTACGTGCTTGCTTTTGTTGTTTGTCCACATCAGGCTCATTCAATAGGGTTTGAAAAATAGGGTGATTACCATTAA
Organism: Chitinophagaceae bacterium; assembly: GCA_017853235.1. Classification (GTDB taxonomy): domain Bacteria; phylum Bacteroidota; class Bacteroidia; order Chitinophagales; family Chitinophagaceae; genus Sediminibacterium. Next base: position 4,148 of record JAFMJX010000162.1, read on the forward strand.
TAGTCAAATTCACTTCATCGGGCATTTGTGCATAAAATGCCGTCATACCGCCACCACCCATACTAGCCATATCTTTCATACGTCGCATAAATTCGGGACGAGTAGCCACCACTGGAGCCGCATCTTGACTTAAGCCTTTAACTTCCACAGTTAATGTGATCTCGGGCACTTGGAATTCAAATAATTTTTTAGCTTGTTCTACTTCTTCTTTAGATAAAACTGAA
>JAFMJX010000163.1 GCA_017853235.1 Chitinophagaceae bacterium
TTTCCAGCAACCCTTTTTGCTCATAAGCAAATTTAAACTGTGGCAGTTTTGCCCATTCTTCATACCAATGTTGACTTAACAAAGCAAAGTCTTTTAATGGAATGGCAGCTTTATCTACATTTTCGGGTGTCGCCATTTGCATGAATTTCAAACCCCATTGCATCAAACTCCAACTCAATCTTGGCTTCACATAAAAAGGACTTTGGGGATTCAACATCCACTTTAATCCTTGTTTCACAATTCCAGGAGTAGCTAAAGGAACAAAGTGACTTGGACAAACATATCCTGCATTTCCATAGGAACAGTTATTCAAAATATCTGTTTGATCAATGACTGTTACAGAATGACCTGCTTCTTGTAAAAAATAAGCGCTACTTAAGCCAATGACACCTCCCCCAATGACAACTACTTTCATAGAATAAATTAAAGGACAAATTTCGTAAAAAATGCGGTGATTCCATCATTTAATTCAAAGCTAAATAATCGCCTTACACGACCTGGAATCCTCCTGCATAAGGATCGTCCTTGGGATCAATACAAATAGTATTAAAACCAAATATTTTAGCCCACCCCTGTATGGAAGGGACGATGGCAGGATAATCCCCCACCTGAGTAATTTGCTCCACTTTCCCAACAAAAACAGACCCAATGATGCTCTCATGCAAAAAAGGCACTCCTTGTTGCAATTTTCCTTTTGCATGCCAATGCGCCAATCTTGCTGATGTACCTGTACCACATGGTGAACGATCAATGGCTTTATCTCCATAAAAAACAGCATTGCGTGCTGTATTTTTTTTATCCAACACTTTTCCTGTCCACAATAAATGTGAGCATTTATTGATGGTAGGATCCAAAGGATGTACAAAGGTATTAGAGGCATTAATGCGTTCTCTCAACACTCTACTCCAAGCAATTAATTGATCAGCAGTATAATGTTCCACCCCTTTGAAATTTTCTTGCACTTCTACAATTGCGTAAAAATTTCCACCATAACAAACATCCACTGTTATCATTCCTAAATCTGGGCAATCTACTTGTATATTTTCACCTGCTACATAAGAAGGTACATTGGTTAATTTTACCGATGTTACTTTTTTGCCTTCTGTAGTATAATCAATTAACACTAAGCCTGCTGGGGCTTCCATGCGAACCTTACCGGGCACTTTGGGTGTAATTAATCCAGCTTCAATAGCTACTGTGATAGTACCAATCGTTCCATGACCACACATTGGTAAACAGCCGCTCGTTTCTATAAATAAAACGGCTACATCATTATTGGGATCATGTGGTGGATATAAAATACTTCCACTCATCATATCATGCCCTCTTGGTTCAAACATTAATCCTTTGCGAATCCAATCATATTCTTTTAAAAAATGTTGGCGTTTTTCACTCATATTTTGGCCCACCAATGCAGGTCCTCCATGCACTACCACACGAACAGGATTGCCACAAGTATGTGCATCAATACATTGAAAGACCGAGCCCGATAATTGATAACTCCCAAAACTAGGTGAGCTTATAGGTGAAGTTGCTGTCATGCAATAAAATTAATACATTTGATCGCTCGATTACACTTTGTATCATCAATTTTTATTTATGGAAACCTACGGTAAAATACTTATGATAGCCATGCCCTTATTTTTGATATTGGTTTTGTTTGAAAAATGGTACGGTTGGAAAAAAGGATTTGAAACTGTGCATACCCTAGATATGATTTCAAGCCTAAGTTCGGGCGTAACGAATTCCACCAAAGATGTTTTAGGAATGAGTGTTGCCATTTTAAGTTATAGCTGGCTGGAAGAGCATCTTGCATTGACGCATATTCAAAGTGGATTTTGGGTTTATTTTATTGCTTTTATAACTTTAGATTTTGCAGGCTATTGGGTGCACCGCAATGCGCACACTTTTAATTTTTTCTGGAACAGCCATATTGTACATCACAGCAGTGAGGAATTTAACTTAGCCTGTGCTTTAAGGCAAAGTATCTCTGTATTTTTTAGAATTTTTGCATTTCTCTTACTGCCAGCCGCCATTTTTGGCGTCTCTCCAAAAGTGATTGCAATTGTTGCACCACTCCATTTATTTGCACAATTTTGGTACCATACGCGACACATCAAAAACATGGGGTGGTTGGAATATATTATTGTAACTCCTTCACATCATCGTGTACATCATGCAATTAATCCTGAATACTTGGATAAAAATTATGGTCAAGTACTTATTATTTGGGATCGATGGTTTGGCACATTTGTACAAGAAAAAGAAGATATTCCTGCGGTTTATGGTATCACGCGTCCTGTGAGAACTTGGAACCCCATTAAAATAAATTTTATGCATTTATGGCTGCTGGCTAAAGATGCTTATCATGCAAAAAGCTGGAAAGATAAATTTCGAATTTGGATGATGCCACTAGGTTGGAGACCCCAAGATGTCATGGAGCAATACCCAGTTTATAAAATTGAAGACGTGTTTGATTTTGAAAAATATCATACCCCCGCTTCTTCATGGATGAAATCTTATTTATGGTTTCAACTATTTTGTATGCTACTCATTGTAAGTTATTTGTATGGAAATGTAGCAAGTATTGGACACACAAATATTTTTATATATGGTGGATTTATTTTTGTTCAAGTATACGCCCTCACCGAATTAATGGATCGTAATAAAAATGTATGGATTTTGGAAACTATAAAAAATATTGCCGCTATTTATTGGATCTTACATTTTGGAGATTGGTTTGGATCCAATAAAATAAGTACCTGGATAGCTCCTAGTTTGATCATTTATTTTATTGCAAGTACTATTGCAGTTATTTATTTTTCCAAGGAAAAAATGAATTACAAAACTGCATCCTTAGTCAATTGACCATTTACGACACGCCATATTTGTAAAGGATTTTCATTTTGTAAATAAGCTGGCAACAAATGATTAGGCCAACTTTGAAATGAAATAGGACGCAACCATCGATTCACAGCTTTCACCCCTACTGCAGTAAAACGGCTGTCCGTAGATGCAGGATAAGGACCACCATGCACCATACTATCACAAACTTCTACCCCTGTTGGAACACCATTTATTAAAACACGACCAGCAATGTGCATCGATATATCTAACAGTTGGGGGTATTGATTAAAATCAGCATCGGTACCCATTAATGTAGTTGTAATTTGACCTTTCACATTTTTCCATACTGCTATCAATTCGTCCATAGAACTACATTGCACTAATATTGAATAAGGTCCAAATACTTCTTCCGCAAAGGTAGGATTCGCTAAAAAAACAGATCCAGTTACCGTTGTCAATATAGGTACTGCTTGTTTTTCAGTGGAAGGGGTATTTGTCAAACAAGTAATTCCGTCTTGCTGAAGTGCATGAGTACTATTTTTTGTATAAGCTGATTGTATGCCATCATGTAACATGGTTCCTGCAGCAATTTGATCCATTTCATTCGCCAAATTTTTTGCAAATGTTAGCAATGCATCGGATTGCAACCCAATTAAAATTCCAGGATTGGTACAAAATTGCCCTGTTCCAAGAGTGATAGATCCTGCATAATTTTTAGCAATATTTTCTCCATTTTTTTGAACAGCATCGGGTAATAAAACTACTGGATTCACACTACCCATTTCAGAAAAAACAGGGATAGGATTTTCGCGACTATTAGCATAATCATATAAAGCACGACCTCCTATTCTAGATCCCGTAAAACCTACGGCACAAACATGCTCATCTTGTACTAATTGTTTTCCTGTTTCAAAATCCGTAGTCGTTATATGTTGAAATACATGCGATGGCATATTAGTTTTGGCAGCTGCTGCTTGAATCGCATCTGCCACCATAGTAGAAGTTTTTAAATGCCCAGGGTGTGCTTTAACAATCACAGGACAACCTGCAGCTAAAGCACTTGCAGTATCTCCACCAGCTGTTGAATAAGCAAATGGAAAATTACTCGCTCCAAATACCACCACTGGACCTAATGGATATAACATCCTTCGAATATCAGGTTTAGGAGGTGTTTTTTCGGGTATGGCAGTATCAATACTCGCCTCCACATAATCTCCTTTACGCAACATGGATGCAAACATTCTTAATTGATAACAAGTACGTCCTCTTTCCCCTGTTAACCTAGCCAAAGGCAAATGCGTTTCCTCATGAGCAGTTTGTAATAATGTTTCGCCTAAGGCTTCTATTTGATCTGCAATCGTATCCAAAAAAAGCGCACGATGTTCGGCAGATACTTTTGCATATTTTTCAAATGATTCTCCTGCTTGTTTTGTAGCGGTCGCCACCAATAAATGAGACATACTTGTTGATATTATAAACTATGATAAGCTGGAAGTGTAGGACGATTTTT
>JAFMJX010000164.1 GCA_017853235.1 Chitinophagaceae bacterium
GAAACCTTTTGATCCGTAGTCAAATACTCTATTCAGTTGAGCTACGGGGCCATTTTTCACCCTTTATAAGGGGGTGCAAATATATTTGAAATACCTGATTTACCCAAGTAAAATTCAAATAAAAAGGGGGTTATTTCTAATAATGCCAGCGTACAAAGGCCTCAATAGCAGCGTATTTGGTTAATCCAAGCCTTGCAAATAGGTCTGCAGTATGCGCATTGCGTATTTCTGCCCTTTGCCAAAATTCCCTTGAATCAGACCCTTGAAAGGGAACACTGTCTTTTTGGGATTGATGTATAAATATGCCAAATCTCTTTTTTAATACTTGATCTGGACTCATGGGTACAGCCATTTCAATTTCAGATATATCCCATTCCTGCCAAGCACCTTTATATAACCAAACCCAACAATCTTTCACCCAATCGGCACCTGTTGCTTTTAATCGACGCAAACTTTCAAATACAATTTCTAGACAAACTTTATGGGTGCCATGTGGGTCAGCTAAATCACCTGCACAATAAACTTGTTGTGGTTTAAGTTTCGTTAATAAATCCATAGTGATTTTGATATCTACTTCACTCATTGGTTTTTTCTCTATAGCACCTGTTTCATAAAAAGGTAAATCTAAGAAGTGATGATTTTCTTCTTTTAAACCAACGTATCTGCAAGTGGCTTTTGCTTCACATCTGCGTATTAATCCTTTGATAGCTCTTATTTCTGCAGTATCTAAGTGATCTGATTTTTTTTCTGCTAAGAATGCTCTTGCTTCTTGTAAAATTTGTTGGCTTTTATGATTGTCGATCCCAAATAGATCTTCGAAACCTACTGCAAAATCTAAAAAACGTGTAACAAATTCATCTGTCACAGCTATATTTCCACTGGTTTGATATCCTACATGTACATCATGCCCTTGTTCCTGTAAGCGCATAAAAGTGCCCCCCATACTAATAATGTCATCGTCAGGGTGAGGGGAGAATATAAGTACTGTTTTTGGATGAGGATTGCTTCGTTCAGGGTGTGCTGGTATAATTGCATTGGGTTTTCCTCCAGGCCATCCTGTAATGGAATCTCTTAACATGTAAAACACTTGCAAATTGATATCATAAACGGAATCCTTCAAGACTAAAAGGTCAGCTAAACTATTTTCGGTATAATCATTCGCAGTTAAACTTAAAATTGTTTTATTCAGCTTAAGGGCAAGTTCAATCACCGCTTTTTTGATCATGGAGGGTGTCCAATCAATGGTGCCAGTTAACCAAGGAGATTTATAACGTGTAAGTTCGGTGGCGGCTAATTCATCAATCACAAAAGTGCAATCGTCATGATTTTGTAAAACACTTGCAGGAACTTGCTCTGTAACTTCTCCTTCTACAGCCTTAGCAACTATGGATGCTTTATTACCCCAAGCTAATAACACAATTTTTTTAGCCTTCATAATACTGCTAATACCTACTGTGATAGCGAGTTTGGGAACTTTATTTAAATCTAAAAATTCGTAAGTGTTGGCAATTCTAGTTTGTTGGTCTAAATGTATTACTCTTGTTTTAGAGTGAAAACTGGATCCTGGTTCGTTAAATCCAATATGACCATTTTTACCAATTCCTAAAATTTGTAAATCTATGCCACCCACTTTTTCAATGGTTTGTTCATAAAAAGTACAACTTTCTTTGACTCCTTCTTTAGGCCATTCTCCATTAGGTATATGAATATTTTTTGGATCAATATCTACTAAGTTGAATAAATGTCGGTGCATAAAACTCCAATAGCTTTGATAAGCGGATTGCGCAATAGGATAGTACTCATCTAAATTTATTGTAATGACATTTTTAAAACTTAAACCTTCTTCCTTATGCATTCTCACCAATTCCTTATATAATAAAACAGGAGTAGCACCTGTAGCCATACCTAAAATACAAGGTAAATTTTGTGCTTGTTTTTCTCTTATTAATTGTGCAATTTGAGCAGCAACTGCATGAGAACCTTCTGTTACATTTTTATAAATTTTAACAGGGACTTTTTCGAATGACTCAAGCATAGTTTCATATTTATTATTATAAAAATACTTAAAAAAAAGCCTTCCAAAAAATGGAAGGCTTTATATTTTAATCAACTTTATTAATCTTTATCATATTGGTAGGTAGATGTAATTTTACAGGAGTGCTTCCGGTATTCACTACAACGTCGTCTTTTTGAACAAAACCATGCTTTTTTAGGATTTGAATTTGATCATTTATAATTTCATCTAAACCTTCTTCTTTATCGTAGAATAATGCCTTTACCCCCCAACTTAAACTTAATTGATTCACTAAGCTTTTTTCTTTAGTGAATATAAATAAAGGTGCTTTGGGGCGAAAGCTGCTTAACATAAATGCAGTATATCCACTTTGTGTCATTCCAACTAAAGCTTGGGCATTACTATCATCTGCTAGTTTACAGCCATTGTAACAAACCGCATCACTTAAGAATGAAGGGGAGTGTGGTTGTGGTTTAAAGTCTTCGGAACGATTGTATTTATATCCATTTTGTTCTACCTCGGATATAATTTTTCGCATGGTTTCAATCACTAAAACAGGAAATTGTCCAGTCGCAGTTTCGCCACTTAACATCACAGCGTCAGCTCCTTCAATGACTGCATTTGCTACATCGGTAATTTCACTTCTGTTGGGTTTTACTCTATCTATCATACTTTCCATCATTTGTGTAGCCACAATAACAGGCTTTGCACGATGTAAGCATTTTCTAATAAGTTCTTTTTGAATTAAAGGTATTTTTTCAACGGGTAATTCAACACCTAAGTCACCACGTGCAATCATGATAGCATCACTTGTATTTATGATGTCACGAATATTGGTTAAAGCTTCTGGCATTTCAATTTTGGCTATAATTTTTGATTTGCTTTTGTGCTTATTTAGTAAGTCTCTTAACATCTCAATATCTGCTACTCTTTTCACAAAGCTTAAAGCCACCCAATCTAATTTTTCTTCAATAATAAATTGAGCATCTTCCAAATCTTTTTCGGTTAATGCAGGTAAGGAAATTTTTGTATCTGGTAAATTCACTCCTTTTTTTGATGAAATAATACCCCCTAATGTTACTTTCACTTTTACATCCCCATTACTTTCTACACTATGTACTTTCACTTCAATTTTTCCATCATCAATCATAATAGTATTGCCCACGATCACATCACCTGCTAAATTAGGGTAGGAGACATATATTTTTTCCATGGTACCAACACACTTTGTGTTAGTGAAAGTTAATATGTCGCCTTCTTTAACTTCTAATTTGTTGTTTTCAATTTCTCCAACTCTTAATTTAGGGCCTTGTAAATCTCCTAGTATCGCAACTGTACAACCTAATTCTTTATTAATATTACGAATGTTGTCAATGATTTTCTTTTTGTCTTCATGACTTCCGTGTGAAAAATTTAATCTGAAAACATTCACACCCGCAATCACTAAATTTTTTAATTGTTCGTATTGCTCACACGCAGGACCTACTGTTGCAACAATTTTTGTTTTGTGATGGATGTGTTTAAAACTTTGACTCATTATATGGGAGGATTTTATATTTAATTATATTTTTAAATTTAACTAGCTAATATTTTTACAATTCTTAGCCACTCTTCCGAAATTTTTTGTTTTGCTTTTACTGCATTGTCCAATGGTGTATATTTCATTTTATTGTCTTCGATACCTACCATGACGTTGTGTTTGCCATTTAATAAACATTCCACTGCATGGTATCCCATTCTGCTTGCGATTAATCGATCCAAACAACTTGGTGCACCACCTCTTTGAATATGTCCTAAAATACAAACACGAATATCTGCATTTGGTAATTTTTCTTTTAACAAGTTAGCTACTTCGGTTCCTCCACCAAATTCATCCCCTTCCGCTACCACGATTAAATTGACTAATTTTTTTCTTTTTTCTTTTTCGGTTAATCCCTTCACCAATAAATTCATATCGGTCTTGGATTCTGGAATTAAAATGTTCTCAGCTCCAGTAGCAATTCCACTGTGTAATGCGATATAACCAGCATCACGCCCCATCACTTCTACTACAAATAAACGGTCATGCGCATCTGCGGTATCTCTAATTTTATCAATGGCTTCTACTGCTGTATTTACTGCAGTATCAAATCCAATGGTAAAATCACTTCCTGCAATATCTTTATCAATCGTTCCCGGTAATCCTATACAAGGAATATCAAATTCGTTACTAAATTTTTGTGCTCCTTTAAAACTTCCATCACCTCCAATTACCACTATACCATCAATGCCTCTTTTCTTTAAATTCTCATAGGCGGTTTTTCTGCCTTCTGTTTCGAAGAATTGAGCGCTTCT
>JAFMJX010000015.1 GCA_017853235.1 Chitinophagaceae bacterium
TGGGAAATGTAATAGCGCAAGACACTGCTATCAAAAAATCCGATTTAATGAGTACTGCCAAAGTGTTTGACTTGCAATTTTCCCAAAAAGAGATAGACACCTTGTATACGGATGTCCTTGATAATCTTTTAAACTATCAAGCGATGCACAAACTCACTTTAAATAACAATGTGCCATTAAGTCTTTGGCAAAACCCAGTAGTACCTGGAATGGTATTTCATAAAGTTCAACAACCCATCATTTGGAATAAAGTAAGTGCATCCCTTCCCACCAATAAAAATGATTTAGCTTTTTATAGTATTGAACAATTAGCTTCCTTAATAAAAAATAAAAAAATTAGTTCGGTGGAACTCACTCAGTTTTTTATAGATCGAATTAAAAAATGGGGTGACACTTTGCAATGCGTAATTACGATCACTCAGGATATTGCAATGGAACAAGCTAAAAAAGCAGATGCCGAAATTGCTGCAGGAAAATATCGTGGATTATTGCATGGCATTCCTTATGGTTTAAAGGATTTATTTGCTGTAAAAGGCACGAAAACCACTTGGGGTGCTGCACCTTATAAAAATCAAGTAATAGAAGAAGATGCATTTGTATACCATCAATTAAAAGAAGCAGGAGCTGTATTAGTTGCAAAATTTACTTTAGGTGCTTTAGCTATGGGTGATTATTGGTATGGAGGTCGCACTAAAAATCCTTGGAATATTAATTATGGCTCTTCTGGTTCTTCGGCTGGTTCAACCTCTGCAACGGTAGCAGGATTAGTCCCTTTTGCAATTGGAACTGAAACCTACGGTAGCATTGTATCTCCATCCACCACATGTGGTGCGACTGGTTTGAGGCCGACTTTTGGAAGTGTGAGTAGGTCAGGCGGCATGGCATTAAGTTATAGTTTAGATAAAGTAGGCCCTATATGTAGATCTGCTGCAGATGCTGCTATTGTATTTAATTATATTCATGGCACCGATGGGAAAGACCAAGCGGCAGTGAATATGCCTTTTAATTACACCCCACAAAAGCCTATTCAAAAAATGAGAATAGCTTATGCAAAAAATTATTTTGATAAAATAAAAGACACAAGTCGCAATGAATGGAAAGTGTTAAATGCTTTCAAAAATATGGGAGTGACTTTAATTCCTGTTAATTTTCCAGATAGTGGTGTGTACACTTTTAATATCATGGATGTAGTTATTGGAGTAGAATGTGCAGCACAATTTGATGAAATGACTCGAAACAATATAGATGATGAATTAACCAGACAAACTAAATATGATTGGCCCAATCAGTTTAGAACAGCTCGTTTTGTACCAGCAGTTGAATATATTAACGCCCAAAGACATCGTTATATATTAATGCAAAAAGTGAATGAGGTACTACAACAGTACGATGCTATTATATGCCCATCCAGAGGAGACGGGAACCAAGCAGCAATCACCAATTTAACAGGACATCCAGTGGTTTGCGTACCAACAGGTTTTGATAAAAGATTTAATTTACCTACTGGCATTAGCTTTGTAGGAAAATTATACGATGAAGCTACAATATTAAATATTGCAGACGCTTACCAAAAAGCAACCCCTTGGGACGATATGCATCCCACAAAATTTAAAAACTAAGGCCAATGAATCCCATTAAAAAAATTAGTCTTAAAACATTAGGGTACGGTTTTATCAACGACTTTCCAAAAGGGAAAGATGAATATTATTTGCGCAATAAACAAAATCGAAGCGGCATCCAATACCGCCAATTAACAGCGCAAGAAATAGAAATTTTAGTTCGCAATGGGAATACCAGCGACGACTGGAGTAAAATTCAAGTATCTGATTTATTCAATCCCGAATTAGTAAAAAATTGTACTTTTTTTGGTCTCATACGAATAGGTCATTTAGAAAATGTTTGTTTAGGTTTTAGTGATTTAATTGTTCCTGTAGGTATTTATAATTCTACCATCATTAGTTGTGATTTAGGCAATAACGTATCCATACACAATGTGAACTACATGTCACATTATATTTTAGGGAACGAAGTGATTATTAATAATGTCAATGAATTAGTCACGACCAATCACTCCAAATTTGGAAATGGTATTATTAAAAAAGGAGAAACAGAAGACGTTCGTATCTGGCTTGAATTATGCAATGAAAATACGGGACGAAAAGTAATGCCTTTTGTCAATATGACTGCGGGAGATGCATTTTTATGGACCCGCAATCGTCAGGATGCATTGTTACAAAGTAAGTTCATGAGCATGGCTGAGAAAAAGTTTGACAACAAACTTGGTTACTATGGAAAAATTGGAGACCGCACTGTTATTAAGAATTGTAAAATCATAAAAGATGTTTGGATTGGATCAGATGCCTATTTAAAAGGAGCCAATAAAATTAAAAATGTAACCATCAATTCGGCCCCAGACGCACGTACACAAATTGGCGAAGGTTGTGAATTGGTGAATGGAATTGTAGGGTATGGATGTAAAATATTTTATGGCATCAAAGCGGTTCGATTTATAGTATCTGATCATTCTCAATTAAAATATGGAGCAAGATTAATCAACTCCTATTTAGGAGAAAATGCTACGATTTCCTGTTGCGAAGTATTAAACTCATTAATATTTCCCGCACATGAACAACACCACAACAATTCATTTTTATGTGCTGCCACTTTAATGGGACAAAGCAATATTGCTGCTGGAGCTACTATTGGATCCAATCACAACAGCAGAGGTGCCGATGGGGAAGTGATTATGGGACGCGGATTTTGGCCAGGATTGTGTGTGAGTATAAAGCATAATTCCATGTTTGCTAGTTTCTCACTTTTAAATAAAGGGGATTACAACTATGAATTAAATGTACCTATTCCCTTCTCTTTAATAAGTAATGATCCATTAAAAGACGAATTGGTTATTATGCCAGGTTACTGGTTCCTATATAATTTTTATGCGCTAGCACGTAACGCCTCCAAATATGTTGACAGAGACAAGCGCATTACCAAATCGCCCATATACGAATATGCTTATTTAGCCCCAGATTCGGTCAATGAACTAATCAAGGCTAAAAAAATAATCGCAATTTCAGTTGCAAAAGCAAGTTTATTAAAACAAAAAGATGCCAGCAATTATTCAGATGAAAAATTAGCCAATATTGGAGATAAAATTTTAACGAGTCAAACAAAAAAAGAAATAGACAGTTTGACTGTGTTTGCAGAAGGCATTGAAAATAGTAAAAGAAAAGTCCGTTATATAAAGTGTTATGACGCCTACCATATGTTTCATAAAATGATATTCATGTATGGGATGGACGCACTCACCGAAACACTCTTCCATCAAAAAACAAGTTCATTAGATGCAGCATTAAAGCAACTACCTAGTCCTGCCAAGGATTTAGATTGGATCAACGTTGGTGGTCAATTGATTCCTCAAAAAAACATACATAGTGTATTGAATCAAATAAAAAATGGCGTTATAGAAGATTGGGATCAAATGCATGAATTTTATCATAACGAATCAACTAAATATGAGACTCGTAAGAGACAACATGCATTAGCAGTACTAGAATTGCATACACATAAAAAAATTGAAGGATTAAGTGCTAAACAATTTTCAAATTGGCTAGACGAGTATCTTTTAATAAAAACAGAAGTGGCTCAAAAAATAAAAGCAACTCGCGCCAAGGATTACAGTAACCAATTTAGAAAAATGGTATACCTCAATGACGAAGAAATGAATGTCGTAGTTGGAAAATTGGAGGACAATAGTTTTATCAATCAACAAATGTCTGCATTAAACGCATTGATTGCTAACACCAAGGAATTAAAACAAAGATTAAAAATTAAATAAATTTAATCCAACTCCCAACTGCCATTGTTGAGATCTCCATGTTGATGGGTCTTGCAAGCTGCTGGTTAACTGTTTTAGGTCCTTTATATTTTGTAGCCCTACCACATATCGGCCATAGAGAAAAAATCCACCTAAATCTAATTTAGCGCCTCCCACAAAACTAAATTCTCCACTCGTGAATGCCACTCTTGCATTTTCTACACCATCTTTTTTCTGATCCAATAATATAGAATATTGAGGGCCTGCTTGGATGGTAAAGCTTTTTACGGGATGAAATTGTGCAAGCAATGGAATGCTTAAATAATCTAAATGATAAGTTTCTGGCTTTAAACTTGGATTCACTAAAAGCTCGGCGACCGATGGACTTGATTCCAGTTTAGTTTGTGATAACATGACATCGGCTGCAATACTAAAATTTTTATTGATCCCAATATAAGTAGTGACCCCTGCATGATAAGAAGCTGAGTTATGATCTACTGCCACATTATCCACCTTAGAAAAATTTTGTCCAATTTTTAAACCTAAACCAAATTTTTGTTGGGCAACAGCCAACTGACTCATGCATAAAATGCAACAAAGAAAACAAAAGAAGTGGATTGATTTTTTCATAATAGTTCCCTTTATGTTTAAAGAAAAAAGCTGCTTTTAATTTAGTTAAAGAAGTATTTTTAAAAGCATCCTTTTTGAATCATACTACTTTAACGAAAAAAATGACATTTTGTTACATTCAATGACCTCTTTCTAAAATATATTATACTAGTTCTATTAAAGTAATCTCTGGCATAATGCCCACTCTACCAGGATAGCCTAAAAAGCCAAAACCCCTATTAACATATAACTGTTGTTGTTTATCAATATATAATCCTGCCCATTGTTTATAGACCCATTGAACAGGACTCCATTTGAAATAAGGATTTTCTAATCCAAACTGCATCCCATGAGTATGCCCAGATAACGTTAAATTGATATGAGGATATTTCAATTGTACTTCAGCTTCCCAATGACTGGGATCATGACTCATTAAAATGATCACATCTTCATGCAAAACACCTTCCATGGCTTTTTCTAATTTACCATATTTGGGAAATCTGGCTTTTGCACCCCAATTTTCAATTCCAACCAATTGAATATAGGCTCCTTCCTTTTGAATTTTTGTATTTTCATTCATCATTAATTTCCAACCTAATTGTGCATGCACTTTTTTTAAGTCTTCTAAATTTTGCTGTTTTGCTTCGGCCGAAGGCCAAGAAACATAATCACCATAATCATGATTTCCTAGCGTACTATATACTCCATGAGGTGCTTTAATTTGAGCAAACACATCTATCCAAGGGAGCATTTCGGTCGCTTTATCATTGACCAAATCCCCCGTGAATAAAACCAAATCGGGTTGCTGTGATTGAATCATTTTAATACCCTTCATCACCGCTTCCTTGTCTTGCAAACTACCGCTATGAATGTCACTAATATGAATGATTTTAAAACCTTTAAAAGCAGAAGGTAATCCAGCAAGAGCTATCTTTTTTCGAATTAATTTGTAATTGTATTTATTCCCAAAACCATAAAGTAAGGAAAAAAATAAAGTAGAAGACAATCCCACTCCCAACCAACTTAAAAACGTACTTCTAGGAATCCCTTTTTCGGTGTTCATAAATTTGGCTCCGGTAGCAGAAACTACTTGCCCCACTGTCCAAAAAGTACCTCGTCGCAAGTCATCCACTAGGAAAAAAATGACCATAGTTATGAGGGTCAATACCCAACCTATACCCACCGAAAAAATATATTGCCTAAAATAAGGATTTGAAACAAATGGGAATAATAAAAAACCAGCTAAACTCATGATACACAATGCCCAATACAGGATACTGAAAGTATTTTTCACGGTTCCCGTGTACCCTTGCGTAAGGGTTCTTAACACATGATAAATATAAAAATCAATGAGTATTAACACCGACAAAAGGACTAAAATAAAAATGGGGTTTCGCATAGAGTTAATTAGTGGGTAAAATTAGGACCTAACGCCTCATTTATAACATATTTAATCCCAAATTGTTACCATTTATCCCTTATTTTTGAAGAAATTAAGGATACCCTATTTATGGCTCGAATTATTGGAATTGCTAATCAAAAAGGTGGAGTGGGAAAAACCACTTCAGCCATCAATATTGCAGCAAGTTTAGCAGTTTTAGAATACAAAACACTACTCATTGACGCAGACCCTCAGGCGAATAGTACTACAGGGGTGGGTTTTGATTTGCATAATGTGACTACTAGTTTATACGATGGGATGATCAATCATACCCCCTTGAAGGATATCGTTCTTAAAACCGAAATTCCCTATTTGGATTTAATCCCCTCACACATTGATTTAGTGGGTGCCGAAATTGAATTAGTGAATTTACCTAATAGAGAAAACGTATTAAAGGAATTAATTAGCGCCGTTCAAGATCAATATGATTTTATCATTATAGATTGCTTGCCATCATTGGGATTAATTACAGTGAATGCATTAGTTGCAGCGGATAGCGTAATTGTTCCTGTTCAATGTGAATTTTTTGCTTTAGAAGGATTGGGAAAATTATTGAATACTATTAAAATTGTTCAAAGTCGTTTAAATCCTCATTTACAAATTGAAGGTATTTTAATGACTATGTATGATGGTCGTTTGCGTTTGAGTAACCAAGTTGTAAGTGAAGTTCGCAAACATTTTGACGATATGGTATTTTCAACAATCATTCATCGCAATACTCGATTAAGTGAAGCACCCAGTGTAGGTAAGCCGGTGATATTATATGACGCAGACAGCAAAGGAACTGTCAACTACTTAAACTTAGCGAAAGAAATTTTACAAAAAAATGGCATGACTAATATGAGTAATGCCGAGCGAATAATTGATTAAACTATGAGCAAGAGTACACCCAATAAGGACATGATTGGAAAAGGGCTTCGTTCTTTATTGCAAAACATAGATGCAGATTATAAAAATCCTGCAGGAAGAGTGCCCACCGCTGCGGTTGAAAAAGCAGTAAGTTCCAATCGAATTGCACTTGCAGATATTCAAGTGAATCCTAAAAATCCTAGAAAAGATTTTGAACCTAATGCTTTACAGGAATTAGCCCATTCTATTAAATTACATGATTTAATTCAACCCATTACAGTAGCACAATTAAGTAATGGGAAATATCAATTAATTGCAGGGGAGCGTCGTTTTAGAGCTGCTAAATTAGCAGGCGTGAATGATTTGCCCGCTTACATAAGACATGGAAATGATCAAGAGTTATTAGAATTAGCGCTTCTTGAAAATTTGCAAAGAGTTGATTTAAATGAAATAGAAATTGCATTAAGCTATCAACGCATGATGCAGGAATTAAACTATACACAAGAAAATGTAGCTGAACGTATGGGCAAGGACCGTTCTACAGTAGCGAATTATATTCGCCTATTGGAATTGCCTCCTGCAATACAAGCTGCAGTGCGTAACGGCAGCTTAAGTGTCAGTTTAGCTAAAATTTTAATTGGTAAGGATATTGACAAGCAATTATTTTTATTCAAAGAAATAATTGACAAAGGATTGACCGTGCGTCAAACTGAAGAGTTAGTAAAAAAGATGCTTCAAGCGGGTAAAAGTGCACCTCATGTTGCAACAGCATCAAAAAGTCAACTTTCTCCTGTTTATAAAAAATTAGAAGATAAATTAAGCAGTCATCTTTCAACCAAAGTGCATTTGCAACATCAAAAAAATGGGAGTGGTAAAATCACTGTAGCGTATAGTGATTTGAACGGCCTTAATAAAATATTAGAAGCAATGCAATTAAGCATTAGCTAGTTTCACCTATTTAAAAAGGAATTTTTAGAGGATGCGTTTATTCATTACCATCACATTGCTTTTCATTCTATCCACCACTTGGAGTCAGGATAGTACGCGAAAAATAAATCCTAAAGACACTCTTTTTTTAAGTCAACGACATATTCCAAGCAAGGCCACAAAGCGTTCTGCAATGATACCAGGTTGGGGACAAATCTACAACAAACAATATTGGAAATTACCCTTGGTATATGGATTACTCGCAGTTCCGGCTGCTACTTTCGTATACAATAATGACATGTATACTAAAACTAAATTTGCTTACGAAGCCAGATTTAAAGAAGCCAATGGGGATGCAAGTGATGTAAATAAAATTGATCCTCTTTTAAAAAATTTAACTGCTTCCTCCCTACAGAGTTATCGAAATATTTTTAGAAAAGACCGTGACTACTCCATTATGTGGATGGTATTAGCATGGGGAATTAATGTGGTGGATGCCACTGTTTCTGGACATTTAAAAGAATTTGATATTTCAAACGACTTAAGTATGAAAGTGCAACCTCATTTTCAACCTCAATTACAACAAACCGGAATTACATTTCAATTCCAACTAAAAAATCATTCTACCAGATAAATCATTGTATATGAAAATTGCATTAATAGGCTACGGGAAAATGGGTAAAGCTATTGAAGAAATTGCCTTACAAAAAGGACATGAAATTGTTTTAAAAATTGACATCAATAATAGTCATGAATTGACAGAATCAAATTTAAAAAAAGCAAATGTGGCAATAGAATTCACAGGTCCTCATAGTGCATTTGAAAATATCAAAAAATGTATTGAATGGGGTGTACCTGTTGTGAGTGGATCTACTGGTTGGCTAGAACATTGGAATAGAATTCAATCATTATGTATTGAAAAAAACAGCACACTAATTTATTCAAGTAATTATAGTATTGGAGTGAATTTATTTTTTGAATTGAATAAGCAATTGGCGAAACTTATGGAACCCTATGAAAATTATGATGTTGCTATGACCGAAATTCACCATACCGAAAAAAAAGACGCTCCTAGTGGAACGGCCATTTCGTTAGCAGAGCAAATTTTGGCAACAATAAGTCGCAAAAAAAATTGGGTAAACGACAAGGAAGCCCAAGCTTCCGAATTATTAATTCGTTCGGAACGCATTGATCCCGCTCCAGGCACACATACTGTTACCTATAGCTCTCCTATTGATACCATTGAAATAACGCACACTGCACATACGCGCAAAGGCTTTGCAAGTGGAGCAGTGTTAGCTGCCGAATTTGCAAGTCAAAAAAAAGGTATCTTTACAATGAAAGAGGTACTAGGATTATAAATACCCCAGTTCAATGTTATCTAAAAAAACACAATACGCTTTACAAGCACTTTCCTACTTGGTAGAAAAGGACAGCAACGAACCTATATTAATTGCTGAAATTGCAGAAGCTAAAAATATTCCATTAAAATTTTTAGAAAACATTTTATTGGAATTACGTAAAGCTGGTTTTTTAGAAAGCAAAAAAGGCAAGCATGGTGGTTATTTTTTTGCAACACCTCCCTCCAAAATAAAATTGTCAGCCATTTTTAGAGTCATTGAAGGACCTATAGCATTACTTCCTTGCGTGAGTTTACACTTTTATGAAAAATGTGCCGATTGTAATGAAAAAAAATGTGGCATTAATAAAGTCATGATTGAAGTAAGGGACAACACTTTAGCCATTTTAGATAAGCGAACAGTGGCAGATTTAAACTATAAAAAGGGACTCAAATTATAAGCAATAGGTTTACGAGAATGTCATTCAAATGGACCGTTCCCATGTATGAAAAAATATGTATCCATTTTATTCATTTTTATCGCGCAACAAGCTTTTGCACAAAGCCTGATTGGAGGTAATAATATTATCAAAACAAATTTATCTGGGGACGCCATACATAATTATAATATCACCTTTGAAAGAAGTGTTTCAAGATTTATGTCTATTTCATTAAGTTATAGGAATATGCCAAAATCTAGCCTTCCTTTACAAGCTATCCTAAAACAATTTATCAATAATCCAGCAATCGATTTTGATAACATACAAGTAGGAAATAATGCGATCACTGCGGAAGCACGTTTTTACTTAGGTTTTTCTAAAATGGCAGGATTTTATTTAGCGCCATATACACGTTCGGCCAGCATTGATCTTACAGTGCCTGTACACTACACTTACCAACCCGCTTCACCTTTACCCGGTGTCGTTTTGCCCCCTATTCCTATGCAAGCTCAGTTAGATGGGACCATTCGCTCCACCAGTTATGGGGCTTATGTGGGAATGCAATTTCAGTTACTTACTAAATTAGTACTTGATTTATGGATGATAGGTGGACACTATGGCCAATCCAATGGAAAATTACAATTCACTCCACCTACCCCTTTACCTGCATTAGCAGTGACAGCATTGCAAAAAACCCTAGATGAGACCAAAGCAAATCCATTTACTTTGAAATCTACCGTGACATCAAATAGTGCTGTCATAGACACAGAAGGTCCTTGGGCTGGAATTAGAGGATTAGGTGTCACTGTTGGTATTAGGTTTTAATAGTAATCACTTACCTTTGTTGACTTAAAGTACGTTTTTTATGATGCCTCCTTATTTACAAGATTTATTCAAGAATCAAAGTTACGATCCTGCAAATTTTTTTTTAATTGCAGGCCCTTGCGTAGTTGAAAGTGAAGAACTCGTGATGGAAATTGGTGAAAAAGTAAGTCAAATTTGTAAAAATTTAGGTATCCCTTACGTTTTTAAAGCAAGTTATCGAAAAGCCAATCGCACCAGTGCAAATTCATTTACAGGTATTGGAGACAACACTGGTTTAGATCTCATAAAAAAAGTTGGTACTACATTTCATTTACCCACCACTTCCGACATTCATGCACATGATGAAGCGTCCATTGCTGCGCAGTATATTGACATTTTGCAAATTCCAGCTTTCTTGTGTAGACAAACTGATTTATTAGTTGCAGCAGCCGATACCGGTAAAATTGTAAATGTAAAAAAAGGACAATTTTTAAGTGGAGCATCCATGAAATTTGCAGTCGATAAAATTAAAATGGCAGGTAATGAAAAAATAATGTTGACAGAAAGAGGGAATACATTTGGTTATCAAGATTTAGTAGTGGATTACAGAAACATTCCTGCAATGCAAGAAAACAAAGTCCCTGTCATCATGGATTGCACGCATTCCTTACAACAACCAAATCAAACAAGTGGGGTTACTGGAGGAAATCCTCATCTCATTGAAACTATTGCGAAAGCTGCTATTGCCACTGGAGCCGATGGATTATTTATTGAAACACATCCCCATCCAAGTGAAGCAAAAAGTGATGGCGCCAACATGTTATCACTAGAAAAATTAAAGCCCTTACTAGAAAAGTTAGTCACACTTAAAAAAGCAGTGATTTAATTGTGCGTTGAAATGGAAACAAAAAAAGTGGAATAAAAATATCTCAAAAATATCTCAGTGGATTTCTCTTTCCTAAAAGAATGTACTTTTTAATACTTCTCCAAAAAGCAAGCACAAAATAGAGAATTAAAGGAGATCCAAAAGTCAGGAAAGAAATATAGATAAACCACATTCTAATCTTAGAAGTAGCGATACCCAAACGTTCCCCAATGGCGGTACATACCCCAAAGGCATGTATTTCTAAAAAATCTCTCATTTTATGGATCATATCGGTGGATAATTCTACCTGCAATCTAGATAAAAAACTGGATTTTGGCTTACCTTTGCCCCAAATTTTAACAATTAAACCTAGTACCATGGCTTTTGATATTGAAATGATTCAAAAAGTGTATGCAGCAATGCCTGCAAAAGTGGAAGCCGCTCGAAAACTTTTGGGCCGTCCTCTAACCCTTTCTGAAAAAATATTATTCTCTCATTTACATCATGACCAAGCTTTACAAAATTTTGAAAGAGGTGGGTCTTATGTTGATTTTGGACCAGACAGAGTTGCCATGCAAGATGCTACAGCACAAATGGCATTGTTACAATTTATGCAAGCAGGCCGTCCTAAAGTAGCTGTTCCAAGTACGGTTCATTGCGACCATTTAATTTCTGCAAAAGTAGAAGCCAAGCAAGATTTACAAGTGGCTACTAATGAGAGTAAAGAAGTGTATGATTTCTTAGCATCAGTTTCAAATAAATATGGATTAGGATTTTGGAAACCAGGAGCTGGTATTATTCACCAAGTAGTTTTAGAAAATTATGCCTTCCCAGGAGGATTAATGATAGGTACCGATTCCCACACAGTAAATGCAGGTGGATTAGGAATGATCGCCATTGGAGTGGGTGGTGCAGATGCTTGTGATGTCATGGCAGGCTTACCTTGGGAATTAAAATGGCCTAAACTCATTGGAATTAAATTAAAAGGAAAATTAAGTGGATGGACTGCTCCAAAAGATGTGATTTTAAAAGTAGCTGGTATCTTAACTGTAAAAGGTGGAACGGGAGCAATTGTTGAATATTTTGGCGAAGGTGCCACTTCTATGAGTTGTACAGGTAAAGGAACCATTTGTAATATGGGTGCTGAGATTGGCGCTACCACGTCTACCTTTGGATATGATGCAAGTATGAGCCGTTATTTACATTCAACAGGCCGCGCTGATGTTGCAGCCTTAGCAGATGGTATTGCTGAACATTTAACTGCAGATCCTGAAGTATATGCTCATCCAGAAAAATATTTTGACCAAGTGATTGAAATAGATTTGAATGAATTAGAACCTCATTTAAATGGACCTTTCACACCCGATTTAGCAACACCTATTTCTAAAATGAAAGAAGCTGCTTTAGCAAATGGATGGCCTACTAAAATTGAAGTGGGTTTAATTGGAAGTTGTACAAACTCATCTTATGAAGACATTAGTCGTGCAGTAAGTTTGGCAAAGCAAGTTGCCCAAAAAGGATTGACAACGAAAGCCGAATACATGATTACTCCAGGTTCTGAGCAAGTAAGATATACCATTGAAAGAGATGGCTTCTTAGATGTGTTTAGTCAAATTGGAGCTAAAGTATTTGCAAATGCATGTGGTCCTTGTATAGGAATGTGGGAGCGTGTGGGTGCTGAGAAAAAAGAAAAAAATACCATCGTACATTCTTTCAACAGAAATTTTGCAAAGCGTGCAGATGGCAATCCTAATACTTTTGCATTTGTTGGTTCTCCAGAATTAGTAACTGCATTAGCCATTGCTGGTGATTTAACTTTTAACCCTTTGACTGATACATTAACCAATGATAAAGGAGCGCAAGTAAAATTGGATGCCCCAACAGGAGATGAATTACCAGTAAAAGGATTTGCTGTTGAAGATGCTGGATATCAAGCCCCAGCTGAAGATGGTTCTAATGTAACCGTAGCGGTGGATCCTGCTTCAAAGCGTTTACAATTATTAGATCCTTTTACTGCATGGGAAGGAACCGATTTAAAATCTTTAAGATTATTAATCAAAGCAAAAGGAAAATGTACCACAGACCACATTTCAATGGCTGGACCATGGTTAAAATTCCGTGGTCATTTGGATAATATTTCTAACAACTTATTAATTGGCGCAGTCAATTACTTCAATGATAAAACGGATAGTGTCAAAAGTCAAATCAATGGCCAATATGATACCGTTCCTAATACACAACGAGCTTACAAAGCAGCTGGTGTAGGAACTATTGTGGTGGGTGATGAAAACTATGGTGAAGGAAGTTCGAGAGAACATGCAGCTATGGAACCAAGACATCTTGGTGTAAGAGTGGTGTTGACTAAATCATTTGCTCGTATTCATGAAACCAACCTTAAAAAGCAAGGTATGTTAGCTTTAACATTTGCTGACAAAAATGATTATGATAAAATTCAAGAAAATGATAGTATTGATGTAGTTGGTTTAACTCAGTTTACGCCCAACCAACCATTAAGTTTGGTCTTGCACCATGAAAATGGAAGTACCGAAACTATTTTAGCCAACCATACTTACAATCAACAACAAATTGAATGGTTTAAAGCAGGTGGCGCTTTAAATATTATTAGAAAACAAGTGGGTAAATAAAATTTTATTTACTTTTGTCCTACAACTAGGATCCACTGTATCTTAAATAAAATTAAGATCTAAAAATCCCTCTTCGTTTATTCGGGGAGGGATTTTTATTTACCTTTAATATATGATACGAACAGCATTAGTTTCTTATGGTATGAGCGGAAAAGTTTTTCATGCTCCTTTTATTCATCTCAACCCACATTACGAATTAGTGGGAAGTTGGGAACGCAGTCAAAAAAATATTCAAACTGCCTATCCCGGCACTATTTCATTTTCATCATATGAAAAAATTTTAAACGACCCTACTATTGATTTAGTAATCGTGAATAGTCCCAATGATACCCATTACGAGTATACCAAAAAAGCACTACAAGCAGGCAAACATGTAGTCACAGAAAAAGCTTTCACTGTGACCGAAAAAGAAGCTTTAGAATTAGACGAATTGGCTATTAAGATGAATAAAAAATTAGCAGTATACCATAATCGTCGTTATGATGCCGATTTTTTAACCTTACAAAAATTAATACAAGAAGGGAAGTTGGGCGATTTTTTAGATATTCAAATTTCATTTGAAAGATATAGAACCACATTAAGCCCTAAAGTTCATAAAGAGATACCCACTCCTGGAGCAGGCGTACTATATGATTTAGGCCCACATTTAGTGGACCAAGCAATACTACTTTCAGGGATGCCTCATTCGGTATTTGCAGATATTCGTATGACCAGAAGTGTCACTCAAGTAGATGACTATTTTACTTTATTACTGTATTATCCTACACACCGAATTTTAATAACGAGTGGTATGGTTTTTATGCAACAACTTCCAGCATATAAAGTATATGGCACCAAAGGATGTTATATAAAATATCGTGCCGATATTCAAGAAGATGAATTGTTGGCAGGTAAAATTCCGCAAGGAGAAAATTGGGGCAAAGAACCCCAAAGTCAATGGGGTATTTTAAGTACCGACCACAACGGCAGCATTCATTCCGAAATCATACCCAGCTTGCCAGGAAATTATGGTCAATTTTACACATATATGGCTGATGCAATTTTACATGATGCCCCTGTCCCAACTTCTGCCAAAGAAGGCGCAAATATTATTAAAGTTTTGGAAGCTGCTCGCAAAAGTGCCCGCTTAAAAGCAGTCGTGGATTTATATTAGCACATTTTCAAAACTACTTATGGAAAAATGGTTGGCAGAAATAAGAAAAGAATTTAAGAAAAATGGCGACCCCATTAAAGCTCAAGGGGCAAAAGCTTATCTGTTAAATCAGTTTGAGTTTTTTGGAGTGATGACCCCCACCCGACGAAAAATTTCAAAAGCATTTTATACATCACACCCCATACAAAACCACGCGGCTCTTTCCACCATTGTAAAAATTTGTTTTAAGCAACCTGAAAGAGAAATGCATTATTTTGGATTAGAGTGGCTGGGATTTTCACGTTCATTATGGTGTAAGCAAACATTAGCACTTATTGAATGGATCCTTACTCATGAAAGTTGGTGGGATACTGTGGATTCAACCAATTCACATGTGATTGGATTATTTTTCAAAAAATTTCCTGAATACATTCCGACATACACTGAAAAATGGAACCAATCTAATAATATTTGGTTGCAAAGAACAAGTATCCTTTTTCAATTAAGTTATAAAAAAGAAACCAACACAGAATTGCTGAGTAAGTATATTGAACAAAGGATTGCTCATCCCAATTTTTTTATTCGCAAAGCTATTGGTTGGGCTTTAAGAGCATATGCCCATCATAACCCAAAATGGGTCAAAACATTTGTAAAATCACATCCGCAGTTATCCCCTCTATCTGTGAGAGAAGCATTAAAACATCAGCTATAAAAAAAGGCCCCGAATCATCGGGGCCTTTTTTTATAATTTAAATTCACTACATTTTTTTAGCATCTTCTAAAAATTTTGCTAATCCAATATCTGTTAAAGGATGTTTTAATAATCCTAAAATGGAATCCAAAGGACAGGTACAAACATCTGCACCAGCTTCTGCAGCTTTTACAATATGTAAAGCATTGCGAATAGATGCCGCTAAAATTTGTGTATGGAACCCTTGCATATCATAGATATGTCTAATTTGACTAATTAATTGCATTCCATCCCAACTGCTGTCGTCAATTCTTCCGATGAATGGAGAAACATAAGTCGCACCCGCTTTTGCTGCTAAAATAGCTTGGCCAGCAGAAAATACTAAAGTGCAATTGGTACGAATTCCATTATCAGTAAACCATTTTATAGCTTTAACACCGTCTTTGATCATAGGAACTTTCACAACTATATTGGGATGAATAGCTGCTAATTTTTTCCCTTCGGCTACCATAGCATCAAAATTGGTAGATAACACTTCAGCACTAATATCGCCATTCACTAATTCGCATATTGCTTTATAATGAGCAGCAATTGCTTCTTCCCCCTTCACACCAACCTGAGCCATTAAAGAAGGATTCGTGGTAACTCCATCAAGAATGCCTAAATCATTGGCTTCTTTAATTTGAGCTAAATTTCCTGTGTCAATGAAAAATTTCATACATCTATTTTTGTTTGACGCTTTGGTCAAAGTAATAAAAAATGGCAGGCTACTCACATCGCACCGCTCAACCGCCTATCCTTGCTGTAT
Organism: Chitinophagaceae bacterium; assembly: GCA_017853235.1. Classification (GTDB taxonomy): domain Bacteria; phylum Bacteroidota; class Bacteroidia; order Chitinophagales; family Chitinophagaceae; genus Sediminibacterium. The sequence goes on from JAFMJX010000015.1 coordinate 16,368, forward strand.
TCCTACCCTGGGGAGTTTCAGCAGGAGCTGGTCGTGTAAGACCTGCCGCTGCAAATGTAGGATAAAACAAGGTATTAAAAAAGTGTGGATCCTTCGAATCACCTTGTGATACTTACCAATTTTGCTTTGAATTCACGGTTCCCCATCCAATAATTTGATCATGTCTTGCTCCAGGGGGACGATAATACACTAAAATGGTATAATTATTTTCAGTCTCCCAGTGATCACCTTCTGTTTGAGAAAAATCCTGTAAAGGATCGGGGTTTTTGTCCTCCCTTAAAATGTAGTTGTAATTATAATAGCCTTGTTTAAGCACTAACTTTTTTTGATACACCCCTTTGGCTGGATCAAATTTCATTTCGGCATCTGTTTCTAAAACATTATTTGTAAGTGCCCCCTCTAAATATAAATGTTGACCCACAAAAGGCAAACGATTGGGAGGAATATAAGTAAAGAAAACAGTGGCATAATCATTTTGCAAGTCACTATTTAAGGACTCCGTATTGGCAATTAAAAAATTACCATTTAAGTCCTTAAAATTATAGTATACCCCTTCGGCCCTTGAAATATCTGGTTTTACATAAACATTGGTTCCAGTTAAAGTGGGTTCTATTTTTTGTACTCGATCTGATACTAATCTAAGACTTTGAATATCTAGCCATCGCGCTTCCTTACCTGCAGGAAAAATAAAATCATTTTCATTATTATATTCCAATAAATTACCGCGCACAAAAGTAGGTTGATGCATGACCCTTGCATCATCCAATCTATAGTTTTGAATCACTTTCACAGTTAATTGATCAGGCTGCAAATAATTTAATTTTTTGGTGTCAATCACACAATTCAACTTTTGATGTGTTCTTGAAATATTGCCATCAAAAGGCTCTTGTACTGTAGCTATAACTGGTGCCTGATCCTCCACTACAAAAAAGCGTCTTGTAAAAACAAGACTTTGCGGATTGGCATCCTTGTATACTTTTAAAACATAATTACCTGATTGTTTGGGTTGACAGTTTTCGTTTGGAAATTGAAATTGATAATGGTAATAAGGTTGAATACTTATGGAGGAAACAGCAAAGGATGTAATTCTATTTTGATTGAACCCCTGTAAATAATCAAATGAATTGAGCGTACTGGGAGATCCGTCTTCATTCAAAAGTGTAACGGAATAATAATAGTTTTGATAATTCGCTTTTAAATCATCAAAACTAATGCTCAAGGGAGTCATGGAAGCAATTGAAATAATGGGGAGCCCTTGTGAATTTCCCATGGGATGGATTAAAATTGTTTTAATACTACTGTCATATACCTTGTCCAAATTAGGGCTAGCAAACGCAGAAAAAACAAGCAATCCCGTAAAAAATATGAACAAACAAGATCTTCTCATGGACAAAGGTTTTTAACTAGTTACGAATCTAAACTTTTATTTATTCATATTCAACGGAAAAAACTAGTTTTGATAAAAAATATACCCTTGTCTTCGGCATTTGATATCGCAAAAAAAATAAGCTTCCAATCCTCTAAAAGCTACACGAGTATCATTGTAAAATTAGCAATGGTCGCTACTAGTATTAGTGTCGCAGCTATTATTTTAACTTTATCTATTGTCAATGGTTTTCAATACAGCATATCTCATAAAGTATTTTCTTTTTGGGGTCATATAAGAATTGAATCTGTAGATGGGAATCCGCTTCCAGCAAGCGACAGTGTCGTCCATCATTTATTGGAACAAAATAAGAATACTATTAAAAGTATCACCCCCTTCATTCATCAATCATCAGTGATTGGATTTCAAAAAGAAATGGAAGGCGTTGTTGCAAAAGGCATCACTCATAAGGAAAAGATACCTTTTATCATAAAAGGGATTTCTTATTTCACATCACAAAATGCATCCCCCAAAGAAGTTCAAGATAGCAATAACAAAGCTATCATAATATCCGATGTATTGGCTAAAAAATTAAATATCAATTTACAGCAAAATATAAAATTATATTTTTTAAATGGGGCACAAGTGCAACAACGCTCCTTTCAAGTAAAAGGGCT
>JAFMJX010000165.1 GCA_017853235.1 Chitinophagaceae bacterium
CATTTAAAGCAGTATCAAGTTTTTGTTTATTATTATCAAGGCTATGCCCAGCTCCATAAAAAGGAACCCATGCCGTAGGTATCCCAATATTTAAACAATGTTGGTACAAAATATAAGGACCATATTTAAAACTATGATAATCGTAGGAACTATCATAAGGTACCGTTTTATCAGCTGTTCCAGCCACATTAAATAAAGGTATATCCCCTGATTGTATCCATTTATAATCATAGACAGAACCCCAAAAATTGAATACTCCATGTACTTTTGAAGAATATCCAGGATTACCGCTATTCCCTTCTATATCACCCCATTTAGATTGATCAATGTTTGCAGGTACTTCATTCGCATCCATATATCCAACTGCCAATGCTGTCATTGACCCAGCAGAACTTCCTACTAAAAATATTTGTGAAGTATCTACACCATAAGTAGAAGCATTTTTTCGGAAGAAACGAACAGCAGCGCGTGCATCCTGTTGTGCTCTAAACATAGCTTCCTGATAATCTTTATTAGTATTCGTTTTTTCAATCCCTAAACGATATTCAATAGATGCTACCACATACCCTCTTTTCCCTAATTGTATGCCTAGTCGATTGCTAAAAGAACTTGATTTAGTATTATTTCTAAAGCCACCCCCATGTATAAATAATATCAAAGGTCTTTTTTTTACCGTATCAATGGATGGAGGTGTAAATAAATTAAGAAGTAATTTTTCTTTTTCCCCTTTCAAATTTATGGCTTCACCATATTGTAAATCAATGGTAGAATCGATGGTTTTAAAAAGATCATTCTTGTATCTTGTAATAGGCTCTTTAGACTTGTATTCAAATCCTTGCGCACTTAATCCTATTTGCAAAAAAGAAAAAAAGACAACAACGAAAACACATTTATATAATTTCATAAAATTGATTGATTGAATATTTTTTTAACTTCATTTTTAACTACTTTACCCATTGCATTTCTTGGCAATTCTTTCAAGACGATATATTTTCTTGGCTTTTTATATCCAGCCATTTGTTGAACAAACCAATCATTTAATACTTTAGTGTCAAATGTTGACTGTGCAAAATCCTTTAATACTATAGCAGCAACAATTAATTCACCCCATTCATCATCTGCAATTCCCACCACCGCACAATCATCAATAGATTCATTGGTTCGTAATACTTCCTCAATTTCAAGCGCTGAAATTTTATAACCTCCTGACTTAATAATATCTACGGAACTTCTGCCCATAATACGATAATAGCCCTCTTCTACAACAGCAATATCCCCAGTTTTAAACCAGCCATCCATTGTAAAACTTTCTTGTGTAGCAGTAGGCTTTTGCCAATATTCTTTAAAAACATTAGGGCCCTTTACAATAATTTCTCCAGGCATCCCTTTTTCAACTTCATGGTATTGCTCATCTACCAATTTTACTTCCACCGAAGGCAATGGAATACCTACATATCCTGCTTTACGAACACCATGATACGGATTACTTATTGCCATCCCTAATTCGGTCATTCCATATCTTTCTAACAAAGTATGACCACTCATCTTTCCCCATTTTTCCATTACAGAAACAGGCAATGCTGCCGATCCACATACCATCAATCTAAAAGCTTGCATTACTTTTTTTAATTGCACTTGCTTCCTATCATCTAAAGTTTCTAAATATGCAATGAGCTTAAAATAAATGGTTGGGACTGCCATAAAAACATTGATATCCCCTTTTTCAAATATTTGAAAAATTTCCTCTGCCGAAAATGATTCCAAAAAAGTGCAGGTTGCACCTATCCACATGGAGCAACCTACCACATTAATAATACCATGCACATGATGCAAGGGTAACACACAAATAGTATGATCGGAAGCATTCCATTCCCAAGCTTTTATAAGCGTACTTATTTGTGCTTCAATATTGGCATGTGTTGTCACAACACCTTTAGGTAAGTTAGTAGTTCCGCTAGTATACAATATCAGCGCATTGCGATCTACCTTAATGGTAGGCAAATCATTTAATATGGTAGTAGCATTTCCTAATTGCCCTAAAACGTAAAATGATAGTTGATGTTCTTTTGCATAATCATTTAGTATGACAGCGTATTCATCAGACACGACAATGATGTCCGCCCCAGTATCTTCTAGAACATATTGCAAGGAAGGCAATGGATAAGTCAAACATAGAGGAACTGCCACACCACCTGCTTGCCATATAGCCCATAATGTTCTTACATAATCAAAACCAGGGTGTACCATGAAGGCTACCCTGGCTTGTTGTAAATCTTTTTGCTGATTCAATAAAACAGATGCGAGATGTTTTGAACTATTTATAAGAGCTGTGTAAGTATAGGATTGTCCGTTGCTTTGTATGGCAATTTTTCCTCCTTGCTTAGTAGCTTGTTCAAAAATTTGAAGCATTCTTTTGAATTACAAATTGATAATTTTTTCTTTTGGAACCAATGCTTTCATCACAGACCATGCAATTAAATAAGCTAACGCGCAAAAGGCAAACATAATCGTATATGCAGTAGTCAATGAATCATGCACTGTATGTTTTTGGATCGCTAAATAAGTATCAAAATGAGTAGGATCTAATGCTTGTATTTTTGCTTGAATATCCTTTGTCAAATTAGACCAGTCCTTTTGAGTTAAATCAATCAGCATTCCTTTTTTGTCTGTTATTTGAGCAGATTTTATGGTGTTTAAATAATCACCTAAACCATTTTGAGATCCTTGTTCCCAAGCTTGTTTAACTCCAGTAAGTTTATAGGCATCAAACATCCATCCTCCCACTTTAGAAACTAAAACACCTCCTATACCACCAGCCATCCCACCAATACCAATAACGGTTGCAATGGCTCGCTTAGGGAACATATCGGAAACTGTTGTATAAATATTTGCAGACCAAGCTTGATGTGCTGCAGTACCAATGCCTATAAATATTACAGGTACCCAATAACTAATGTAGCCTAAAGGTTGTACTGCTAATACAATTAATGGAATTACAGCGATAGTTAACATGGCTTTCATACGGCCATCATACGCTTTCATCCCTTTATTAATAAAATAAGTTGGGAAATATCCACCTCCAACACTGCCCACCATTGTCATGCTGTATAAAACAGATAATGGTAAAATAATAGCAGTTCCTTCCATACTATACTGATCCTTTAAATATCCAGGCAACCAAAATAAGAAGAACCACCATACCCCATCAGTCATAAACTTTCCAAAAGCAAAAGCCCATGTTTGCTTATAACTTAATAAAGTAGCCCAAGAAATTTTATTGGTAATTTTTCCATCTACATAAGTGTCTTCCACTTCCACATCGGTATTGATATAAGCCAATTCTGGAGCAGACATTCTTTTTTGTTCAGTAGGTTTTGCATAATAATAAAACCAAAAAATGAGCCAAAAAAAACCAATACCCCCAACAATCACAAAAGCTGCTTCCCAACCCCAGGTTTTTGCAATCCAAGGCACAGATAAAGGAGCCAAAACTGCACCTACATTCGCACCTGAATTAAAAATGCCTGTGGCAAAGGATCTTTCTTTTTTAGGAAAATACTCGGCTGTAGCTTTAATCGCAGCAGGAAAATTTCCCGCTTCTCCCAAACCTAAAATGGCACGTGAAATCATGAAACCTGCAATTGAAACTGGAACTGCGGCCACTCCAAACCACCCTAAAAAAGTTGCTGCTGCAGTACCTACAGGAACAGAATACGCATGAATAACCGCTCCTAATGACCAAATAATAATAGCCCAGCCATACCCCCATTTAGTCCCTACTTTGTCTACAAAGCGACCTGCAAATAATAAACAGATGGCATATACAAATTGAAAGACGGAAGCAATATTAGCATAATCACTATTACTCCAACCAAATTCTACTTCAAGCGTGGGTTTTAATAAACTTAAAACTTGTCTGTCTAAATAATTGACAGTAGTAGCGAAAAATAATAAAGCACAAATCGTCCAACGAAAATGTCCAATAGAGGGCTGTTTCATTTACTTGTTTTTAATAGTTTGTATTAATTCCAACACCGTTTTTGTTTCTGATTCCATGGTAGCATAATCCTTCGCTTCCATTAATTTTTTGCTAATAAGTTTACTACCCATTCCTACAGCGCAAACACCTGCTTTATACCAGCTTTCAATATTCTCCTTGGTAGTATCCACCCCACCTGTAGGCATAAATAATAATTTAGGAAATATTTCTTTGATACTACTTAAAAAATCAGGGCCTAACATATTACCAGGAAATAATTTAATAAACTTGACTCCATTATTTTCAGCAGCAATAATTTCGGTAGGAGTCATACAACCTGGTGCATA
>JAFMJX010000166.1 GCA_017853235.1 Chitinophagaceae bacterium
AGCGAGATTACAGGAGTATTTTCCTTCCTTGTTAGATCATTTTAAAGGGTCGAATTATCAAGGACTGTATCAGTATTTCATGCACTTAACAAATGAGGAGGTGGATATTATTTTAAAACCCATTTTGAAAGAGGCCATGACATTGGTAAAAAATGGGGAAGTGGATAAATCACACCCACATTGGTGGGCAAATAAATATTATGGAGGAGTGGTTCCTGAAAAAAATATTGATAAAGGAATTTTTTCCATCTACATCTTAAACATTGTTCATGTAAAACCTTATGAAGGGGTTTTTCAAGGAGCCGGTTTGTTGCATGCTTATTTAGAAGGACAAAATATTGAATTGATGGCTAACAGCGATAATGTATTAAGAGGAGGGTTAACGCCTAAACATATTGACATTAAGGAGCTTTTAAAACATGTTCATTTTGTGCCTACATATCCCAATGTTTTGAAAGGGGATGCAAAAAATGACATTGAAACCTTATATCCTTGCCCAGTGCCCGATTTTGGTTTAACTAAAATAGTATTAAAGTCGGGTGAATCTTATACAATCACAAGTCATTCCTTAGAAATGATCTTAGTAATTAAAGGGATGTTGACCATTGATCATTTAGTCCTAAAAGCAGGGGAAGTGGCCATGGTACTACCAGGGCAAACAGTTAAATTGGAAGCGCAACAAGATGTTTTAGCTTTTAAATCCTTTGTCCCTTAAGGTTATTCACATTTGAGGAAAATCAAAAGATATAAATATAACCTTGAATCCTTATTTTTGAAGACTTAATTGAAATGAATTAAGCAAAAAATTTAACATTTACTAGCTCGAAAAGAATATACAATGAAATTGAACAAACAAATATTAGTCGCATTAGTTATCATGATTGTAACAAGTGCTTTGTATCGTGTTTTACCAGGAAGACCTTATGGTTTTGCACCACAAATTGCTATTGCATTATTTGGTGGTTCTTTATTCGCCAATAAAAAACAATATGCTTTTTTACTTCCTATCATTTCAATGTTCATTTCGGATGTATTGTATCAAGTATTGTATCAATATCACTTGACTAGCATGCAAGGATTTTATGAAGGGCAACTATTAAATTATTTTTTAATTGCTGCAACTGCAGTATTTGGGTTTGGTTTACAATCCAATAAATTATCTAAATACTTTGTTGGATTTTTAGCTGCACCCACTGCTTACTTTTTAGTTTCTAATTTTTTAGTGTGGTCTTCTGGAGGTGGATATCATCATGCATTTAACTTGACTGGCTTAATTCAAACTATGGTTGATGGGTTGCCATTTTATCCATACAGTGTAGCCGGTACTTTAGTTTTTGGGGGTGTTTTATTTGGAAGTTTCCGATTAATCGTACCTCATTTTAAAAGTATCTAGTACTCCATTATTGATTGGTTTCAAATTCAGAATCAATTAGCCATGGGCCATTGTCGGCTGCTAGGGTAGCTAATTCATCACATCTGTTATTATAAGGGTTATCAGCATGTCCTTTCACCCAATGAAAGTGAATTTTGAATTTTTTTGAAATGTCATGGTATTGAAGCCACAAGTCTTTGTTCTTTTTCCCACCTTTAAAATTGGTTTTGATCCAATTATCTAACCATTTTTTTTCTACAGATTCCACAACGTATTTACTATCGGTATAAATATGTATAGGATATTCATTTTTTTTGAGGGAAAGAAGGGCCTTAATCACTGCTAATAATTCCATCCTATTATTTGTTGTTTTTCGGTATGCCTCGGATATTTCTTTGGCTTTGCCCCCCCACATTAATAGGGCACCAAAACCACCAGGCCCTGGATTTCCTCGGGAAGAACCGTCAGTATAAATTACAACTTTGTCCATAATAAATTGAGAATGAGCCTTCAATCAACATCTAAACTATTGATAATAAGCAATATACAAATTTAGCGTCTTACTTATACAAATTAAAGTAAGTTTTTATGCTAATGTGTTCATTTTACACACTATTTTTTTATCTTTAGGTGCGCTTGCTGAATTTTAAATATTAACGATTGTATTGCAAAAAAGAAGGATATGCAGACTGTTGAGCAAAATAAGTCCGTATTGAAGAAAAAGATTGACAATAAAACACCCCTAAAAAAAGTCAGCTTTCAATTAAAATATCAAACCACCTATGGTCAAACTTTGTATGTATATGGGAACCATCCTATATTAGGGGACAATCAAATTGACAAAGCAATTCCATTAGTATATTTAAATGATTCTTATTGGGTATTACATTTGGATATTTTAAAACCTATCACCCAAGATAAAATCACTTACCATTATTTTATTTTAAATCCAGACGGTACTAAAGTGTTTGATTGGGGGGAGGATAAGATATTTCATCCTTTAAAAGTAAAAACCAGTGAGTTGGTTATTTTAGATGCATGGAATTTTACGGGTTACACTGAGAATGTTTTTTATTCAGAACCATTCATACATGTTTTATTACCTCAACCACATCAACAAAAACCTTCAAATGGTATTGAGTCTAATACGACCCATATTTTCAGAGTAAAAGCACCCTTATTAGAGCCACAGCAAACACTTTGTATTTTAGGGGAAGCTGCATTATTGGGAAAGTGGGATGTTAAAAAACCATTTTTGTTGACTAAAATTTCCGATGCTCCTTATTATGAAATTAGTTTGGATTTAAATTCATGCACATTTCCATTGGTGTATAAGTTTGGTGTATATGATACTGAAAAGAATAAATTTATAGAGTTTGAAAATGGAAATAATAGAGTGTTGTATGAAAGTGTGCGTAATGATAAATTAGTGATTGTAAATGACGGGTTTGCACAATTGAGTAATACACATTGGAAAGGCGCCGGTGTTGCAATTCCTGTATTTTCATTGCGCTCTAAACATGGAGCAGGAGTAGGTGAGTTTGCTGATTTAAAATATTTAGTGGATTGGGCGAAAAAAGTAGGCTTAAAATTAATTCAGCTTTTGCCTTTGAACGATACCACTGCTACGCATACTTGGAAAGATTCTTATCCATATGCTGCAATATCAGCTTTCGCTTTGCATCCCATGTTTATTCATTTAAATGATGTGATTAAAAAAGGACAAGAGAAGTTGTTGGTTCCTTTTCAAAAACAAATAGATGCTTTAAATGCACTTGCCGAAATTGATTATGAAGCGGTCATGCAACTTAAGTGGGAAGTGTTAAGATTGATTTATGTCGAAAATGGAAAAAAGGATTTAGCGTCTGTTGATTTTAAACTTTTTTTTCAAAACAATGCTCATTGGTTAGTTTCTTATAGTGCCTTTTCCTACTTAAGAGATTTACATGGAACTGTTGATTTTAATACATGGCCATCCCATGCTAAGTTTGTACAAAAGGAAATTGACGCATTAACAGATCCTTCTTCCAGCACTTACCATGCAATTGCTTTTTATTATTTTGTACAATATCATTTGCATTTGCAATTAAATGCCTCTACTCAATATGCACATCAGCATGGAGTAATTGTGAAAGGAGATGTTCCAATAGGAGTCTATCGATATGGAGCGGATGCTTGGCAACATCCTAATTTATTTCATATGGATATGCAAGCGGGTGCACCACCAGATGATTTTGCTGTAAAAGGCCAAAATTGGGGCTTCCCCACTTATAATTGGGAAGCTATGTCTAACAATGAATTTAAATGGTGGAAACTTCGTTTTGAACAAATGAGTTTTTACTTTGATGCTTTTAGAATAGATCATATTTTAGGGTTCTTTCGTATTTGGAGTATCCCTATGAATCAAGTAGAAGGGATCATGGGACGTTTTGTGCCAGCTATACCCATTACTTTACAAGAAATAAATAGCAAAGGAATTTCATTTGATCATTATCGTTTTACGAAACCCTATATCAACGAAACTGTTTTATTGAAGGAATTTGGATATGATAATGATTATGTGAAGCAACATTTTTTACATTTTATAGGAGACGGGCATTATGAACTATTGCCAGCATTTGAAAATCAAAGATTGGTAGAAAATCATTTTGAGACCATGCCTGAAGATGAATGGCATTTAAAAATAAAGAATGGGTTATTTAATTTAATCAGTAATGTCATTTTATTTGAATCAGATGAGGCCCATTCATTTCATTTTAGATTTAATATAGGAAGTACTTCCTCTTTTCAGCATTTAGATGAAAAAACAAAGCAGATTTTGAACGAATTATACACGAATTACTTTTTTATTCGTCAGGATCAAGCTTGGGAAAAAGAAGCCTTGAATAAATTACCGATGCTCAAAAAATCTA
>JAFMJX010000167.1 GCA_017853235.1 Chitinophagaceae bacterium
GGTGCGGGTTTTCCTGCAGGAATGAAATGGAGTTTTATTGCCAAGCCAGAAGGTGTGCCACGTCATTTGGTATGCAATGCAGATGAAAGTGAGCCGGGCACTTTTAAGGATCGTTATTTAATGGAATTCTTACCACATTTACTTATTGAAGGTTTAATTGTAGCTAGCTATGCATTAGGTTCTAATGATACTTATATATATATCAGAGGAGAATATGCTTGGATTCCAGAAATTTTAGAAACTGCAATTGAAGAAGCTAAAGCCAACGGCTGGTTAGGGAAAAATATTTTAGGTTCAGGTTTTGATTGTCATATTCATGTTCAACGAGGTGCAGGTGCTTATATCTGTGGAGAAGAAACTGCTTTGATAGAATCCTTAGAAGGTAAGAGAGGAAATCCTCGCATCAAACCACCTTTCCCTGCGATACAAGGTTTATGGCAACGCCCTACGGTAGTCAATAATGTTGAAACTTTAGCAGCAGTAGTTCCTATCATTAATATGGGTGGGGATGAATATGCAAAAATTGGAGTAGGTCGTTCCACTGGCACTAAGTTAATTTCAGCTTGTGGTAATATTAATAAACCAGGAGTATATGAAATTGATATGACAATTTCGGTGGAAGATTTTATTTATAGTGATGAATATTGTGGAGGAATAGCAAATGGAAAAAAATTGAAAGCTTGTATTCCAGGGGGATCCTCTGTTCCCATTTTACCTGCTAATTTATTATTAAAAACGGCTAAAGGGGAAACACGATACATGAACTATGAAAGTTTAAGTGATGGAGGTTTTGCAACGGGATCTATGATGGGCTCTGGAGGTTTTATTGTGTTAGATGAGGATCAATGTATCGTGAAGAATACCTATACCTTAGCACGTTTTTATCGTCATGAAAGTTGCGGACAATGTTCGCCATGTAGAGAAGGAACTGGTTGGATGGAAAAAATATTACACAAAATAGAAACAGGAAAAGGAAGCAGCAGTGATATTGATTTGTTGTGGGACATACAACGCAAAATTGAAGGCAATACTATTTGTCCTTTAGGAGATGCAGCGGCATGGCCTGTAGCAGCGGCCATTCGTCATTTCCGTGATGAATTTGAATGGCATGTTCAACATCCTGAAGAAGCACAAAAAAGAAATTTCGGTTTACAACACTATGCAGATCCAATTCATGTACCTGCATAACATAGAACGATAAACTATGAGCGAACAAAATTTATTTAAAGTCACTATTGACAACATTACGATAGACGTTCCAGCTGGCACGACTATTTTGCAAGCTGCACGTAAAATTGGCGGACAAGTGGCACCCCCTGCAATGTGTTATTATAGCAAGTTGCAAGGAAGTGGTGGCAAATGTCGTACCTGTTTAGTGGAAGTGTCTAAAGGTTCTGAGAAAGATCCAAGACCCATGCCAAAATTAGTAGCATCTTGTCGCACCACTGTGATGGATGGAATGGAAGTAAAAAATATCACCAGTGAAAAAGTAATTGATGCTAGAGCAAGTATTGTTGAATTTTTATTAATCAACCATCCATTAGATTGTCCAATATGTGATCAAGCGGGAGAATGTCATTTACAAGATTTGAGTTTTGATCATGGAAAATCAGGTACACGATTTGAATTTCAAAAGAGAACTTTCAAAAAGCATGATTTGGGACAAAATATACAATTGCATATGACGCGTTGCATATTATGTTACCGTTGTGTATTTACTGCAGACCAATTAACTCAAAAAAGAGTTCATGGTATTTTAGACAGGGGAGATCATGCAGAAATTGCAACTCATATTGAAAAAAGTTTAGACAACGAATTTATTGGAAACGTGATTGATGTATGTCCTGTAGGTGCCTTAACCGATAAAACTTTTCGATTTAAAAATCGAGTTTGGTTTTTAAAACCTATGGATGCACATCGCGATTGTCCAACTTGTTCCGGCAGAGTTACTTTATGGAACAGAGGGGATGAAGTTTATAGAGTAACAGCAAGAAAAGATGAGTGGGGTGAAATTGAAGATACACCCGATGGAAAACCAGGATGGATTTGTAATACTTGCCGATTTGAAACTAAAAATGCAAAGGATTGGGTCATTGAAGGACCTCGCGCAATTAGTCGTCAGTCAGTTATTTCACAAGGACATTATCAAGGAACTGTGGGTATGACAAAACCTAATGAAACATTTGGTGCCATAAATGAAGGTCGAACTCCTCATTTATTAATGGATATTCATGATGAAAGTGAAGTGAATAAACACAGTGGGTATACCAGCAAAAACAATATTGAAAACGCCTAATTGAAAAGAGTATGAATTTATTAGCAGTAGATATGGCTTTTATTATTGAGAAATTAATTATGATTGCTATAGTGGTTTTTGCCAGCTTAGGCATTGCTTTATACACCACTTTTGGAGAACGCAAAGTGGCTGCTATTTTACAAGATCGCCCAGGACCCAATAGAGCTGGACCTTTTGGATTATTACAACCTTTGGCGGATGGTCTAAAACTAATTATGAAGGAGGAAATCATTCCTAACGCTTCAAGTAAGTGGTTGTTTATTCTAGGCCCAGGCTTGGCCATGACTGCAAGTTTAATGACTTGTGCAGTGATACCTTGGGGATCAGCGGTGGAAGTGTTTGGCCGTAAAGTGGAATTACAAATTGCCGATGTAAATATTGGAATTTTATATGTTTTTGCGGTAGTGAGTATGGGGGTATATGGAATTATGATTGGGGGTTGGGCGTCCAATAATAAATTTTCATTGATGTCTGCATTGCGTGCCGCATCGCAAGCAATTAGTTATGAGTTGGCGATGGGATTAGCTTTGATCGCATTATTAATGTCTACAGGCACTTTGAGTTTAAAGACCATAGTGGAACAGCAAGTAGCAGGTCATTGGTGGAATGTGGTATATCAACCACTAGGTTTCTTAATATTTTTTATTACTGCTATGGCAGAGTGTAATCGTACTCCATTTGATTTACCTGAAGCCGAAAACGAATTAAACTTTGGGTACCATCAAGAATATTCTTCCATGAAATTGGGATTTTATTTATTTGCCGAGTATATCAATATGATCATGAGCAGTGCTATTATGGCTTCCATGTATTTTGGCGGATATGATTTGCCTTTCTTCAATGAAAGTAGCGTTGCACCCAATATTGCTGCCTTAATTGGAGTAGGAACTTTATTAATAAAAATTGTGCTGTTTATATTCTTATTTATGTGGATTCGATGGACGATACCGCGTTTTAGATATGATCAACTCATGAATTTAGGTTGGAAAACAATGATACCATTAGCGTTATTTAATATGTTATTAACCGGCGCTTTGATATTATATAAATTATAAAATAAAATATTGCAATTATAATATGCAAGCATTAACAAATAGAGCATTATCAGTCAATCGCAAACCCATGACTTTTTGGGAGCGATTATATTTGATTAATATTATCAAAGGGATGTTTATCACGTTTGGGCATATGTTTAAAAAACAACCCACAGTTAGATATCCTGAACAAAAACGTGAATTTAGTCCTGTATTTAGAGGTTTACATGTTTTAAACAGAGATGAGGAAGGGCGTGAAAGATGCACTGCATGTGGATTGTGTGCAGTTGCTTGTCCAGCAGAAGCCATCACTATGGAAGCCGCTGAAAGAAAAGAAGGGGAAGAACATTTATATAGAGAAGAAAAATATGCAGCCAATTATGAGATTAACATGTTGCGTTGTATTTTTTGTGGATTATGTGAAGATGCGTGCCCTAAAGATGCTATTTATTTAAGTGAAACCTTTGCTCCCGCTAATTTTACACGTAAAGGCTTTATTTACGAAAAACAAGATTTATTAATTCCTAATGTAACCACCGAAGCAGCTGCTTTTGGGGAAGCAAAAGGAGTATAAGCATATTGATATGAGTATTTTACAAATTTTATTTTTTGCTTTATCTGCATTTGCCATTTTAAGTGCAATCATGGTATTGGTAAGCAAAAACCCAATACATAGTGTTTTGTGGTTGATTTTGGTGTTTTTTGCAATTTCAGGCCACTATATATTATTAAATGCGCAATTTTTAGCAATAGTAAATATCATTGTATATGCTGGAGCTATTATGGTTTTATTCTTGTTTGTGATTATGTTAATGAACGTCAAAAAAGACAAAGAGCCACAAAAACAGTTTTTTGTAAAGTTAATTGGTGTTATCACAGGCGGAAGTTTTTTAACATTATTGGTGGCTCTGGTAAAACAGACCGTTCAAATTGAGGGAAAACAAGTATTGATG
>JAFMJX010000168.1 GCA_017853235.1 Chitinophagaceae bacterium
CAAATAAATGTGGAATTAAAAAAGCCAGAAACGGCAGAAAAATTACTAGCCAATATATATGTAAATGAAATTGGGAAGACAGATTTAAATTTAAACTTAGCTACCAAATTAAGTTCTAATTGGTCTACTGCATTATTGTTACATGATAATTTTTTAAATAATGCGGTGGATATGAATGAGGATGGCTTTAAGGATTTGCCAACAGGCAATGAGTTGAGTGTAGTTAATAGATACAAATTTGATAACAGTAAAGGGGTGCTGGGACAATTTGGCATTAAAGTATTAAATGATAAAAAGTTGGGTGGAGCGGTAAATTTTGACCCAATAAAAGATCAAAATACTTTCAATCATTATGGATTATCAATCAATACAGAAAGATATGAGGTGTTTGGTAAAATGGGATATGTTTTTCCTCAGCAAAAGTATAAAAGCATAGGTTTACAATTAGATGCTACAAGTCATCAACAAAATTCTTATTTTGGTTTCACCAACTATAATGCTCTTCAGCAAAGTTTCTACAGTAATTTAATTTATCAATCTATTATAAATTCTACGATACATAAATTTAGAACAGGATTAAGTTTTCAATACGATCATTACAACGAAGATTTTAAAAATGCCAATTATGTCCGTAAAGAAATAGTACCAGGTGCTTTTTTTGAATATACATATACCCCAAATGATAAGTGGAGTGTCGTTGCGGGTATCAGAGGAGATGATAATAATTTATATGGAACATTTCTCACTCCTAGATTAAACTTGAAATATGAACCTTTTGCAGGAACAGCGATAAGAATAAGTGCGGGAAGGGGGCAAAGAACAGCTAATATTTTTGCCGAAAACAATAGTGTTTTTGTTAGTGCAAGACAATTGGTAATTCAACCCAATTTTGCAGGAGCTGCGTATGGTTTACAACCCGAAGTGGCATGGAACAAAGGTATTAGTATTGATCAAAAATTCAATTTATTTAACCAGCCAGCTACTTTAGGCATAGATTATTTTAGAAATGATTTTGACAATCAAGTCATAGTGGATTTAGAAAATGCTAGAAGCGTACAATTTTACAATTTAAAGGGGAAGTCCTATTCAAATAGTTTTCAAGTAGAAATGAATGTCACGCCAATTAAAAAACTAGATTTAAGAATGGCATACCGCTATTTTGATGTTATGCAAACCTATAATGGAATCTTATTGGAGAGACCCTTTATTGCAAAAAATAGGGCTTTTTGGAGTATTGATTATGCTACCCAAAGTTCATGGAAATTCAATTATACAGTCACTTATAATGGGAGAAAGAGAATTGTAAACACATCCGCTAATCCTTCTATCTTTCAATTAGATACCTATTCACCTAGCTTTTTTTTAATGAATGCACAAGTGAGCAAATCTATAGGGAAAAAGTATCCAATGGATTTATATGTTGGATCTGAAAACATCTCAAATGTGATGCAAAAAAATACCATACTTTCGGCTAGCACCCCTTTTAGTCCATATTTTGACGCATCAATGGTTTGGGGCCCAACAACAGGACGCATGTTTTATATGGGTTGGAGAATGAAGCTAAAATAATTATGATATAAATTATATAATCGGTTAGTTATCTCCTATTAGTGGTAAGTAAGATCATCTTTATAATGAAAATAAATGCATACACTTGCATTATATTTTATCTGCCATAGCCGGTGAAAGGTTTTATAAACTAAATTCTTAAATAGTTTTTTATGAAAGACCAATTATTACAAAATATAGATTATCCTGAGCAATTCGAAAAATTATACAGAGAAGACAAGACCTCATTCCTTAAAGCGTTTGATGAATTGTATCCTAATTATAAAGAGAATCCAACTTTTCAATTTTGGAATCTTAGATTGCACTATAAAGAAGATAAAATATCATTAGGGGACAAAAAAGAATTGCTGATGGTGGTAATTTTGGCAATTATCGCAGGCTTATTTGCAAATATTTCCAATTTGCCTAAAGTGAATCAGGAGCTCTTTTTTTTAAGAAATACTTCTTTTCTTATTCTGCCTTTCATTGCAATCTATTTTTTATGGAAACAACAAATGGCAGTTAAAAAAATAACAATTGTGGGTGTTGTTATATCCGCACTCGTTTTATATATTAATTTACTACCCAATGCATCTCAAAGTAGTAGTCTTCAACTTGTATATATTCATATGCCAATTTTATTGTGGTCCATACTTGGCTATGCTTATTTGGGCAATCAATTTAAGGATACTAATAAACGAGTAAATTTTCTTAAATATAATGGAGATTTTTTGATCATGACGGGGCTTATTTTAATTGCCTGTATGGTATTTAATGTATTGACCTTTGGATTATTTGATTTAATTGGAATTAAAATAGCCCAGTTTTATATGCAGTATATAGCCATTTGGGCAATTGCCGCAATTCCACTTTTTGCAACATTTTTAATTCAAAATAATCCTAATTTAATAAATAAAATTTCACCCTTAATTGCAAAAATATTTACTCCATTGGTTTTTGTTAATTTACTTATTTATTTAATAACCATAATATATACAGGCAAATATCCTTTCAATGATCGAAATTTACTTTTATTATATAATTTATTACTGGTGATAGTATTGGCTTTGATCTTTTTTTCAATCGCTGAAAAAAAGGATGAAGAATCAAGTAAATGGAGCAACTATATTTTGTTAGGATTATCTTTGGTGACAATTGTGATAAATGCAATAGCACTTTCGGCAATTTTATTCCGAATATTTCAATGGGGAATTACACCTAACAGAATGGCAGTCTTGGGTGGGAATATTTTAATATTTATCCACTTGCTATTGGTTTGCTGGAGTTTAATTAAGGTGATAAGATATAAATCTTCGTCTCAAAATATAAAGTATACCATTGCGAGGTATTTGCCAATTTATGCTGTATGGACACTTATTGTAGTGATTTTATTCCCGATACTCTTTCATTGGAAATAAACTACTGTATATTGTAACACACTTATTTTTCAATTGAGTACCCCTAAAAATATGAAATCAAATATTTAATTTAAATACTGAATTCAAATAAAAAAGGGTCCCGATTTTTCGGAACCCTTTTTTATTAACAACTCTTTTGTTTAAAATTAAAGTTGCGAAGCACTATTTGTTCAAAGCAAAATAATTGCAGTTGCCTTAGTCAGCCGCATAAAATTTTCTATACAATTGACCAGTAATAAATACAGCGTTAATGTCTTTATACTTACTTCCCCAAGCTTTAAATTTTGGGTGTTCGTGAATAGTTTTATAATCTTGCTCTGAGGTCCAGTGCCCAATAGTGCAGTTTCTGTATGTTTTAGAGGTATCAGAAGCATCCACTTTCATGTAACTATAATAATTTTTTGAAAATCCAATTTCTGCCATAATTGCATTTATTTCCTTTAAACTAGCGATGTAGTTTTTCTCCATTTCAGCATTTTTAACATCATAAAAATGTACAGATGTAATTGCTTTTTGAGCAGTGGCTGTTAAGTTAAAGCCTATTACTCCAAGCATTAATAAAAAGATGATTTTTTTCATTTTGTTGTTTTTTAATTAATAAAAAAAGGTATACATTTATTTAGTTGCTGCAGGAAGATCAGAATTAGATATATCTCTGTGAAGCTTCCATTTACCATCTTCTTTTTTCCAAAGCACTAAATATTTACCCTTGTCTATTGGAGCGTCTTCTTTAGTTTTAATTTCAAACAATCCTTCTTCTGTAATGAAGTTTTCATCACCCCAAACTTCAATAGTGGTGAGCTTCAATTTATTTACTCCAGCACGGATAAATCCACCCCATGCTGATGTTAAGGGGCCACTTCCCTTTATGGAAGGCATATTATTTAACATCACAGAACCATCCTTGCTATAAGCAGATGCCATACCGGCAGAATCGCCTTTTGACATGAACTCGGAAATTGCTTGATTTGCAGATTCAATTTCTTTTTTAGCATTTGCTAAATCAAATGGAGCTTTTGTTTCAGACTTGCAGGCGAATAAGCTTGAAGCAATTAAAGCTGAGAAAAGTAGTTTTTTCATATTGTTGGTTTTAGTGCTATGAATATAATTAAAATATATTATAAGATGAAAGGAATAATGATATAATTTTTCAAACTACTCTCCCTAATTATAATAATGGATTCCACCATTTTTTCTGTTTTCTGAAAATCATAGAAAGTTCAAATGTGTTTGGACGAATAGAAGAATTTTTTAACTGAGGTTCTTGTATATCATAAGAAAACCCAAATTGTAATTGATTATA
>JAFMJX010000169.1 GCA_017853235.1 Chitinophagaceae bacterium
TCTGTATCTACCATTACTGCGACCTCTTTTTTATCTCCTTGCCCTTTTACGATAGAAATACTACCCACTTTGATAGTATCGGATGTTATTGTAATTATTTTTTGAGTACTACTATCCACTTGAGCAAAAGTACATTCCACACTTAATAACATTGCAAACGCTAAAAAAACATTTTTCATATTTATTTGTTTTCTTTTTCTAATTTATTTCTTTTAAAAATCGCAGTCAGCTTTCGACTTACTCCTCTAAATTTCGCAGCATCAAATTCTAAATTACCTATCAATAAAGTACGATCTTCTTCCTCTTGTTCCGTATCTATTTCTTTAAAAGATGCAGGAATGATCATTATTTCATCCGAATGTTTAGCGGTTTCAGGTAAAGTGAATGTTGAATTTTCATTAAGAAAAACCTTTTGGGTCACGACTTCATTACGAGTATCAATAACATTTTCATTGAAGGTCATGATATTTGTTTCTAACTGGTTCGTGTTTGCTAAAGCATTCGTATGTTCGGAAGTATTATTGGGATGACTCAGAATGGTAGTATTAGGTTCACTTATCTTATTCAAACTATAATTAGTGCTTTTAGAAATATCATTTGTATTTGACGGATTTGATATTATCGAGTTTTTGCTTGAATTATTATCTGAATTGATCGTTATTGAAGTATTTGAAGGGGTCGTGTTTTTTGCAATTGTATTTGTAATACTATTATTGTTGACACTATTAATTTTTTGGAATGAATCTGTCCATTGATAACCTATCCACAATAAGAAAATTGCTGCTACCGAAGCAATGCTGTATTTATGGTAAAATGGCCATAAGGGTTTCACGGATGCTTCTTGTCTGTATAATGTATTTTTGAAGGCATCATCGAGCGTATCCTTCAATGTATCGTTTGTCTCAAAGGATAGTATGGTTTTTTTCCATTGATTCAAAGTTTCATTTAGAGAAGGGTCTTTTTTTAAATCATCTTCAAAAATGAAAGCATCCTTTGTCAACATTTCTTGATCTAAATAAAGTAGACATTTAGAATCTGATTCACTTATTTGGTATAAACTTATTTTATCTTCAAATATGATTTTCTCATTTACCATATTTGTTTCCTCCATTTCTGGTAAATTTAATTTTGCGTTTTGCAGAAGATCAAGTTCTTTTTGATAGAAAGGGTTTTGCTGTAGGAACAATTCAACAGCTGCTTTTTCATTTGCAGTTAATTCATTGTCGACATACAACAAAAAATAAGTTTCGTAATTATGTATATTGACTATCATGATTGGCTTACTTTTTCAAGGTGCATCAATCTTGTTTTCAAAAATAATCGGGCTCTGTGTAAATACACTTTTACTTGGCTTTCTGACAAATTCATGATCTCTCCAATTTCCTGGTAAGAGTATCCTTCATAATCTTTTAAAAGCACTAAGCTTTTTTGGGTAGGATTTAATTCGTTGATTGCTTTGAGTAATATTTGCTTGAGTTCATTATTTGTGGAAGGTTGCGATACAAAATCAGATTCAATTACTTGTTCTGATGTTGGATTTCTTTTTCCTTTTCGAATCACATCAATCATTTGATGATAGGCTACTGTGAATAAATAAGATTTCGCCTTTTCGGTGGGCACATTTTGTTTATTCATCCACAATTTTTCGAAGGCAGTTTGCACGATGTCTTTGGCATCTTCTTGATTACGAATATTTTTTACCATAAATCGGTACACTCCATCGGAGTATTCGTCAACGCACACATTGTATTCCTGTTCTGTCATGGATAAAATAGGGTTAGACCCCTTATTAAGCATTAAACGAGATAGGGTTGAAAATGTTACACTTTACCTGGTCTTTTTTTCATCCCCAACTTATTGATTCCTAATAGTTAATAATTTGCTCCTGAATATTTGCGGGGAGTTCGCGCCATTCGTATTGTTGATTACGGAGCTGTGGTTCAAAACCTGCTTCGGCAATCGCTTCTTGAATGGATTTATAGGTGAATCGATGCGGTGCGCCAGCAGCACTCACAACATTTTCTTCTAACATGATACTTCCAAAATCATTGGCACCTGCCTCTAAACATACCTGAGCAGTAGCTTTTCCTACTGTAAGCCAGCTGGCTTGTATATTTTTAATGTTAGGCAACATGATTCTGCTTATGGCAATCATTCTAATATACTCTTCGGTAGTAGTTAAGTTATGAACACCTCTAATTTTAGTGAGTAAGGTATCCACATCTTGGAAGGTCCAAGGAATAAATGCTAAAAAGCCTTTTGCATTTTGAGGTTTTTTGTCTTGCACTTCTCTTATACGTACTAAATGTATAAATCTTTCTTCCAATGTTTCCACATGACCAAACATCATAGTGGCACTTGTGGTAATATTTAATTGATGTGCTGCCGCCATCACCTCTAACCATTCGTCTGCTCCACATTTACCATTGGATACCAATTTACGTACTCGGTCTACTAGTATTTCAGCACCCGCGCCAGGCAAGGAATTCATGCCTGCTTCTACTAAAGCTTTTAATACTTCAGTGTGTGACATTTTTTCCAATTTGGCAATATGAGCAATTTCGGGGGGACCTAGAGTATGTAATTTGATGTCTGGAAATTCTGCTTTGATTTGCTTAAAGATGCCTGTATAAAATGCTAAACCTAATTCAGGATGATGTCCGCCTTGCAATAATAATTGGTCTCCACCCCAGGCAATGGTTTCTTTAATTTTTTCTCTATAGGTATCCATGTCCGTGATATAGGCTTCAGGGTGTCCAGGGATACGATAAAAATTACAAAATTTACAATTGGCAATACATACATTAGTGGTATTTAAATTACGATCAATTTGCCAGGTTACTTTTCCGTGAGGAACTTGTTTTTTTCTCAATTCATTGGCTACATAACTCAATTCTGTTAAAGGAGCATTTTCAAATAAAAACATGCCTTCTTCTACGCTTAAATGTTCAAAATTTAATGCCCTTTGGTAAAGTGATTCAAGTTGCATAACAAATGTATTATTGGACCACAAAGTTAACTGAATTATCGGGTTTCGAAAAGTTTTAGGAGCTACTGAAATGATTCGCTAAGAAACTATTGTACTAATTAAGTAATTTTGCCCTCTTTATGATACAATTTGAAAAATTTGAATTAGATAATGGCTTAAAGGTCATAGTCCATCAGGATACCAGCACACCAATGGCAGTGGTGAATGTGTTGTACAATGTGGGTGCAAAAGACGAAGATCCTAAACAAACTGGTTTTGCTCATTTGTTTGAGCATTTAATGTTTGGGGGAAGTGTTCACATTCCGGTATATGACGAACCCTTGCAAAGAGCTGGAGGTGAAAACAATGCTTATACCACCAATGATTTGACTAATTATTATTGTCAAATTCCTGCCGAAAATATTGAAACCGCATTTTGGCTGGAAAGTGACCGAATGTTATCCTTGGCTTTTAGTGAAAAAAGTTTAGAAGTACAACGTAAAGTAGTTTGTGAAGAATTTAAAGAACATTATATCAATAAACCTTATGGGGACGCTTGGCATAAAATGCGTTCTCTAGCTTATACAAAACATCCTTACAGATGGATGACGATTGGAGCTGCTTTATCCCATGTCGAAAATGCAAAGATGCAAGATGTGAAGGATTTTTTCTTTCGTTTTTATCGTCCTAATAATGCCATTTTAGTTGTTACTGGTAATGTGACTACTGAGCAAGTAAAAACATTGGCAGAAAAATGGTTTGGTCCCATTCCTGCAGGCGAACCTTATGTTCGTAATTTACCAGTGGAGCCTGAGCAGTTAAAAAGTAGAAGTTTAGATGTACGTGCAGATGTTCCTTTAGATATGTTAATGATGACTTGGCATATGGGTAATAGAACTGACCACTATTATCATGCGACCGATTTATTAACTGAAGTCATGGGAGGCGGCGCTAGTTCTCGGTTATATGAACAATTGATTAAAGTGAAACAAATTTTTTCTTCTATTGAATGTTATCATTTTGGAACCATCGATCCAGGTTTGTTTGTCATTGAAGGTAAGTTGGTCAAAGGTGTGACCATGTCGGTTGCAGAAAAAGCAGTGCTGGATGAAATTGAACATATTAAAAATGAGATACTGTCTGCTAAAGAGGTGCAAAAAGTAATTAATAAAACAGAAAGTTTAATATGTTTTGAGGACATGAGTATTATGAATCGTGCGCATAGTTTGGCTTATTATGAATTATTAGGCGATGCTTCTTT
>JAFMJX010000170.1 GCA_017853235.1 Chitinophagaceae bacterium
TAGAATTTCCTGTGAGATGTTCACCCACTATATTATTTGAATTTTTGTCCACTGGTTCTGGTTTGCAAGAATGGTTTGCCGACAAAGTAGACGAATGGGAAAATGTTTTTAGCTTTTCCTGGAATGGCGGTGTCCCTGATAAAGCGGAATTAGTGGATCAAGAAGAAGATAAATTTATTCGCTTTAGATGGCTACACAGCGAGAAAAATGAATATTTTGAATTTAGAATTGAAAAAACAGAAATATCCAATCAAACTATTTTGATCATCAAGGATTTTGCTGAAAAAAATGACATTAAGGACCAATCACGCCTTTGGGAATATCAAATTAAAGAGCTATTTCATAGAATAGGTAGCTAGTACTACAACATTGTTCAAGAAGTTAGACATACTAATTCTTCGCGCATTCATTGCGCCTTTTTTGGCAGCATTGACCATTTGTATTTTCGTGCTCACTATGCAGTTTTTTTGGTTGTACATTGATGATTTAGTGGGCAAAGGATTAGACCTTTTAACTATTTTAGAATTAGTCGGATTGGTTTCAATCACTACTTTCACAACAGCACTTCCATTGGCTTTATTGTTTTCTTCAATCATGACATTTGGAAGTCTGGGAGAAAGTTTTGAGTTAGTTGCTATTAAAGCAGCAGGAATCCCTTTGATACGCTTTATGCGTCCGCTATTCATTTTCGCTTTGTTTTTAGCTGGAGTTGCTTTTTTATTTTCAAATAATATCATTCCTGTTTCTCAAATGAAGCTAACTAATTTGAAGTATGATATTATTGTAGCCAAGCCTGCAATTGATTTGAAAGAGGGTGTATTTTATGATAAGATAGATGGATATGTCATTAAATTAGGTAAAAAAGAATCCAATGATAGTGTGATTCATAATATCGTCATTTTTGAAAAAAGATTTGCCTTACAGGATAATTATATCATTGCAGAGTCGGGCATCATGAGGGTTTCCCCTGATAAAAAATTCTTAGAGTTTATTTTGCATAATGGATGGAGATATCAAGAACGCGGCTTGAGAAGTACTACCAATACAGAGTTTACTCGTCTTTATTTTAAAGAATACAAAAAAGTGTTTGACTTAAAAAGCTTTCAAGTTAATAAAGGGAATGATCACATTTATGATCCTAAAATGCTAAGCGTACGACAATTAAACAAAGCAATTGATTCTATTTCATCCATGGATAGTTTTTTTGTTAAGAGGTTTACGCAAGAGGTAGCCCCCTACTTACACTTTATGCATTACAAAGACAGTTTAGCTTTGTTTAAAAATCACCCCACAGCATCCATCACAAATATTCGTCAAATCATTCCTGATTCTATTGCTAGTAGCGTAGGTGAGTCTGCTGGTTACCAATTTAGTTCTATTAAAAATAATGTAAAGATTTTAGGGGATATATATACCGAAACTCAAAATTCAGTAGCCATCCATAGTATTGAATGGCACCGTAAATTCACCTTATCAATAGCCTGTTTAGTGTTGTTTTTAATTGGAGCACCATTAGGTTCAATCATCCGAAAAGGTGGCTTGGGGACCCCCATGGTAACGGCCATTATCTTTTTTGTTTTCTTCTTTCTATTAAACAATTTTGGTGAAAAATTTGCCCGATCTGGGCAATGGACGGTCTATATGGGGATGTGGCTTTCCACCTTTATTTTAGTCCCCATTGGAATATTTTTAACCTATAAGGCTATGCGAGATTCTCAATTATTTAATCAGGAATTTTACTACCGACTTTTACAACCAATTAAAGTAACTTTACGTAAGTACTTTAAAAAATAAAATCATGTCAAAAACATCTACCAATAGACGCCAGTTTTTAAAGCAAACTGGGAAAGCAAGTATTGCAATAGCTGCAATGCCTTTAGTAAGTTCATTTACTTCCAAAAACTATTTTGCAAACGGAGACTTTCAACAACAACCATTGCCATACTCCTATACTGCTTTAGAGCCTTATATTGATGCCATGACCATGGAAATTCACTATACCAAACACGCTGCCACTTATGCTAAAAATTTAGCAGATGCTTGCCTTGCCGAAAAAGTTGATACCACACAAAATACATTGGC
Organism: Chitinophagaceae bacterium; assembly: GCA_017853235.1. Lineage (GTDB taxonomy): Bacteria > Bacteroidota > Bacteroidia > Chitinophagales > Chitinophagaceae > Sediminibacterium. The sequence goes on from JAFMJX010000170.1 coordinate 2,083, forward strand.
AGATGTACTAAAAAACATTTCTAAATACAGTGCAAAGATGCGTAATAATGCCGGCGGGCATTACAATCATGAATTGTTTTGGCAACTTATGAAACCTGCTCCAAGTATTACTCCAACAGGAAGTTTAGGAGACGCTATCAATAAATCATTTGGCAATTTTGCTGAATTTCAAAAAGCATTTGGGGAAGCTGCAAAAGCAAGATTTGGAAGTGGATGGGCTTGGTTAATCATCAAAGCCGATGGGAACTTAGCAGTAACATCTACACCAAATCAAGACAACCCGCTCATGGATATTGCTGAAATAAAAGGTTTCCCAATTTTAGGTTTAGATGTTTGGGAACATGCCTATTATTTAAAATATCAAAACAAACGTCCCGACTATATTAACAACTGGTGGAACATTGTGAATTGGGAGGTAGCACAAGCAAGATATGCTAGTGTTATAAAATAATTATTGTTGTCTATAAATAAGTGAAGTGCAAACATCTAAACAAAATTTAAGGATTCAGTTTTTTGTAACCAGTTTGAGTATCATTCTGTTTGCCTTAAAATTTGTAGCTTATTTTATGACCCATTCTTTGTCAGTATTATCGGATGCTTTAGAAAGTATTGTGAATGTTCTGGCGGGTATCATAGGTTTATACAGTTTATATGTTGCCTCTAAACCAAAAGACAAGGATCACCCCTATGGACATGGCAAAGCCGAATTTATATCTGCAGCGTTTGAAGGAAGTTTAATTATTACCGCAGGTTGTATTATTTTATATGAATCCATTGATACTTTTTTTGAACCCAAACCCTTACATGATTTAGACAATGGTATTTGGGTATTATTAACCACTGCGGTATTAAATATGGCAGCTGGCTTAACAGCAAAAGCGATGGGTAAAAAAAATAAATCACTGGCACTTAGTTCCAGCGGTCAACATTTATTAATTGATAGTTATACCACCTATGCGATTGCAATAGGAATTGGCTTAGTTATTTATACGGGATACAAATGGATAGATATCACTATTGCTATTTTGATGGGGTTATGGATTATTTATAATGGATATAAAATTATCAGAGAATCATTAGCTGGTATTATGGACGAGGCAGACATGGCATTATTGGAAGAAGTCATCGCTGAATTAAATTTATCAAGAGCCGCACAATGGATAGACTTGCACAATTTGAGAGTGATTAAATATGGTGCGCTCATGCATATTGATTGTCATTTAACAGTGCCTTGGTATTTTAATGTAAATGAAGCACATGTTGCGGTGGATGGATTTACTCAGTTAATTAAAAATAAATTTGGAGACAGCGTTGAGTTTTTTGTTCATACAGACGGCTGTATGCCTTTTAGTTGTCCAATATGCACCATGGAGCATTGTGAAAAAAGAAAATCGCCTTTTCAAGAAAAATTAAATTGGAGCCTTGAAAATGTATTATCAGATTTAAAACATCAATTAAAATAAAAATAAGATGCAGGCTTGGAAAAATTATCAAGAAGAAAACAAAGATCGTTTTTTAAATGAGTTATTAGACTTATTAAGAATTCCTAGTGTCAGTGCAAAGTCGGAACATAATGCAGATATGTTGGCTTGCGCAAAAGCAGTAGAGCAATCATTAAAAAATGCGGGGGCACCTGTGACTAAGATATATGAAACAGCAGGTCATCCTATTGTGTATGCTGAAATTATCACAGATCCTAGCTTACCTACTGTTTTAGTATATGGACACTATGATGTACAACCTGCCGATCCTTTAGAACTATGGAAAAGCGGTCCCTTTGAACCAACCATTATAGATGGAAAAATATTTGCACGTGGATCATGTGATGACAAAGGACAATTTTATATGCATGTAAAGGCATTGGAGATCATGACCCAAACAAAATCATTGTGCACGAATATTAAATTTATCATTGAAGGAGAGGAAGAAATTGGAAGTCCTAACCTTGCAGATTTTGTAAAGTCTCATACCGATTTGTTAAAAGCAGATGTGATTTTAATTAGCGATACTGCCATGATTAGCATGGACAACCCATCCATTGATATTGGGGTTCGTGGATTAAGTTATATTGAAGTAGAAGTCACCGGACCAAATCGTGATTTACATA
>JAFMJX010000171.1 GCA_017853235.1 Chitinophagaceae bacterium
CTTCAGCGAGTGGAATGTCAGAAAGTGATGCTATTAGTTTTTTGGTAAAAAAGGGCTTAAAGCCCACCGAAGTAGGGGCATTTAAAAAACGTTTATTGTCTTTACAAGGTTCAAAAAGCAGCAATTTTCCTGGTGCAAGTATGATTAAGGATACATCTAGTTTTATACGAGATAGTACTTGGGTTTTAGAAGTTCCTGAGTCTCGTAAAATCACTAATAAATATGGTTATGAATTTTTTGCTAATCCAAATATCAAATTCGAACCTAATTTACGCATAGCAACACCCAAAAATTATATTTTAGGACCTGACGATGCACTTGAGTTAACTCTCACTGGTTTAAATGAAACTACCATAAATAGTACAGTAAATACTGATGGAAATATTAAAATAGAGTATGTTGGATTTGTGAATGTTGGTGGATTAACTATAGAAGAAGCTAAAGCTAGAATTTTTTCTAAGATGGCAAAAGCTTATCCTGCTCTTAAATTAAATAAATCACAACTTAATATAACTATCAGTAATTATAGAAGCCTTCGTATTACAATAATTGGGGAAGCGGCTTGGCCAGGAGGTTATCAAATTTCAGCTTTAGCTTCGGTATTTAATGCTTTATATTTTTCTGGCGGCCCCACTGAAAATGGAACTTTACGTGATATAAAAGTTATCAGAAATAATAAAATTGTTGCAAATATTGATTTATATGAATTTTTGCAAAATGGAAAAATTTCACACGATATTAAATTAGAAGATCAAGATGTAATTTTATATAGCCCTTATATCAAAAGAGTCGAACTTGGAGGAATGGTCAAAAGACCTGGCGTTTTTGAATTAAAACCAAATGAAAATTTATCACATGCTCTACAATATGCAGGAGGCTTTAATGATTCTGCATACACCGATCGCTTAAAAGTGGTACAACGTAATGCAAGAGACAAAAATTATAAGGATGTTGAAGCCAATGCATTTACAAACTATATTCCTTTACAAGGTGATTCCATTTATGCCGAAAAGCAGTTGCCTAGTTTTGAAAACAAAGTAACCATCACAGGAGCTGTTTATCGTCCTGGTGATTATGGATATAGTAGTGGTATGAGTTTACAAGCCTTACTACAAAAAGCAGATGGATTAAGATCCGATGCATTTTTACCAAGAGCCACCATTAAAAGATTAACTGCAAATCGAGATAGAGTATTGGTTTCCGTGGATTTACAAAAAGTAAAAGCAGGTAGTCCTTTTGTTTTAGAAAGAGAAGATTCTATTCAAATTTATACCAAACAGGAATTAGAGGAAGTACAATATATCACTATTGCAGGACATGTAAGAACACCAGGAAAAGTTTTATATCGTGAAGGCATGCAAATCCAGGATGTGATTGCTATGAGTGGTGGTTTCATGAAGGATGCAGCTTATCACAGAGTGGAATTATCTAGAATCAAAAAAAACAGAACCGATTCATTAGCCAATCAATTAGTGGATATCATTAAATTAGAATTAGATTCTAATTTATCCAGTCATGATAATACATTCACTTTACAACCTCAGGATTATATTTTTGTTCCAAGGTTATTAAATTCAGTTTTTTTGGGTGATATAAAAGTGGCAGGGGAAGTTTTATTTCCTGGAAATTATGCTTTAGAAAAAAGAAATGAAACCATCGAAAATATATTAGAGCGAGCAGGAGGATTAACAAAATATGGATCCATTAAGGATTTGCAAGTGTATCGCAAAGGCGTATTAATAGGGGTGAATTTAGATAATAACAATGCGCGTGATTTGTCCTTATTATTATTACCAGGAGATAGTTTGTTTATTTCACGTAATGATCCATTTGTGGAAGTAACTGGAGCGGTGTATAGTCCTCAATTAACAAGATATGAATCGGGTAGTTTTAAATCTTATATATCTGCAGCGGGTGGGGTTAAAAATAGAGCTTCTTTAGCGAAAGCTTATATTCAATACGGCAATGGAATTAATCAAAAACAAACTAAGTTTTTATTTTTCCGATTTTATCCAAGGGTAACACCAGGAAGTAAAATTATTGTTCCTGAAATGCCCGAAAAAGAGAAAGGATTTTCAGTAGCAGAACTATCCGCTATTACTAGTATCGTTTCTGCTTTAGTGGGATTAGCTGCTATTTTAAAATTATAATTATGTCATTACTCAAAGATCAAAATACAACTTCATTTACGGAAGATCCAAGCTTTTCAGTCACTCAATGGGGTAAAGATATATTACAAAATTTATTTCAAACAATTAAAACACATCTAAAGTCTATTTTAGTTATAAGTTTTATAGGTGCTCTTTTAGGTCTAACCTATAGTTATTTAAAAGCACCTAGATATACTGCTGAAACTGTTTTTTTAGTAGAAGAAAGTAAGAGTGCGGGAGGTGGCGGACTATTATCTTCCTTAGGAGGTTCGTTAGGAGTAGATATCACAGGACTAACTGGTAGTAACAATACAGTATTGTCTGGAGATAATGTTTTGGAGCTTTTGAAATCAAATACTTTTATGGGGCAATGTTTAAAAATGCCTTATTTAAGCGATTCAAGTTTAACTTTAGCGGATAAATATGCAGAAATTTATAAATTCAAAAGTAAGTGGTTAAATGATTCTAAAATTGGACGTAATATTAGTTTCACAAAGCCTGATAAAGATAAAAGATTGCAGGATAGATTGTTAAAAGTATTGGTTAAAAATATTGAAGAAAAAGAGTTAACAGTGGTCAAGCCCGATAAAAAATTAGGGTTCTTTAAAATGACCGTGAATACCAAAGATGAAGTTTTAAGTAAATTAATTTCAGAAAAAATATTAAAAATTGCTACAGATTTTTATGTTGAAACCAAAGTAGGTAGACTAAGAAAAAATGTATCCAGACTTGAAAGACGTACCGATAGTATTTATAATTTATTAAATTATAAAACACATGCTACACGAGAGGATGCTTTATTGTTACTAAATGGTAATTTTTCAAATATTAACGAGGCAATTAATTCAGAAATTTCACAAAGAGATAAAACCGTTTTAACTACTATTTACGGTGAATTAATGAAGAATTTAGAAGCTACCAAGGCCTCGCTCATACAAGAAACACCTACTGTTCAAATTGTAGATAGCCCAACTTATCCTTTAGATAAGGAAGAAGTAAAATGGTATATGGGTATTTTAATGGGATGTTTCCTTAGTTTTTTTGCAAGTGTATTATTTTATTTATTTTTTCAAAAAGAGGTTTAATTATTTTTAATTACAATAGCAGGCACCCATTTTTTTGAATAAAAATCACGCTCATTGTTATTTACAAACGGAGCTGGGTGATCCCCCACAATCACTAATTTATCAATGGGGTATTTTTCTAATAACAAAGCAATTGCTTTAAACTGCTCTTTCAATCTACTATATTGTCCAAGTGATTCTTTAGTGGGTAAAGCTTTTATTTCAGCTTCATTGATAATTTGATTATTTATATTACCATTAAAAGGTAAATGCGTATTAATTGTTAACAGGTAAGTAAAACTTTTAGGATGAGATATAGCATTTTGAATGCCATAATCAAAAACCACTTCATCATACACTGCTTCATAATGGTTATTGTAATTAAGTGGGTGATGTAAACTGTCTTTGAAAAAACTTAATTCCTTGATGCTTGAAAATCCTAAGCTTTTACGAAATAAGTACCCACTTGAATGAAAACCACTAAAGGATTGCAATGCGGTGGAGTAATACCCTTCATTATTTTTTAGATCAATGATGCTATTAACTTTGTTGGGTAAGTTTTGTATGATAGAATAGTAAGCTTCCCCCGTTTTATTTAAAAGTTCCCTTGATTCTGCTTGGGAAGTGCCCCCCTGAAAAGTAGAAGAATCCAATATTATACGATATCCTTTGTTTTTTAATTGCAATAAATCCTGCAATTGACTATTTCTAATTTTAGCATCGTTGATGTAACCCCAAGATTCTAAAACAATTAATACTTGATGATGTGAACTATCTGTTTTTAAATATTTATAAGTAATGGATCCATTATGATAATCCTGCATTTCATTTACTGGAGAATATCTTTTTGAAAATATTTTAGCATCATTATAATACTGTGCTAATAAAGACTGAGAAAAATTAGTGTGATTATTACCAATGGTTTTAAAATTAAAAAACGAGTTACCAGTTTTAATATCTATACTATAG
>JAFMJX010000172.1 GCA_017853235.1 Chitinophagaceae bacterium
TTTGCGGAACGGTGATAAACATATCAACACCTTCATTTGGTTCGTCACTAGGGTGGTCTTTACAAGGGAAAAATATTCGGCCACCTTCTTTTTGACAATTTATAGCAACCCAAGGATTGCCGCTACGGTCTTGTGTCCAGGTAAAGCCTCCTAACCAAGGCGGGCGAGCGGATACCGGAGGCTCCCCATTATAATTTATACGAACAATAACCTTTCCTAATAGGGGCTCACTACTTGATGTAATAAATAATTTATGATTTAAGTGAGCAAAGGCTGCTTTTTTACCATTTACAGTAATTGCTGATACGCTGTAATGATTAATTAAATCAAGAAGAATTGTATCAGTTTTTCGGGCAAGTATCATCTCGACTTCTGTATATCCATTGATTGTATGTTTTGTAATATCAACAGTAAGCGAAAGAGTATAATGTCTAATATCCATATTCGCCTGAAGAGGATGTAACTTTCCTCCGGATGAAAGCTTACTGATGTCACGGTCTTGCGCAGAGATTTGAGTAAAAGCTATAAGCGCCAAAAAGCACAGTAGCAATTCTAAATAACTCTTGCGAAAATGATTTCTTGGCATGGGTGTGTTTTAAGTTGGTTGAAACTACAAAAAAATAGGGTGGGTTCATCAATATATCAATTAAATAATGTTACATTAGATTAATTAAAACACATAAAATGAAAAACCTATTTTTCTGTTTTCTCATTGCTTGTTTCTTGTTTTCATGTCAATCTGAATCTAAGGAAGCATTTAATTTAGAAGTTGCTAAAAAAGAAATTCAAGCTGCTAATAGTGAACTTTCAAAATATATGCAAAATGGTGATTCTGTATCAATGGCTTCAGCTTATAGTAGTGATGGTTCTGCAATGTTCACCAATATGCCCTCTATTAAAGGGAAAGATAATTTAACAGCTGCATGGGGCGGTTTTATTCGCGCTGGAATGAGCAATATTGAATTAACAACAGTAGAGGTTTGGGGTGATGAACATTACATAACAGAGGAGGGCCTTTTTGTTATTAAAACAAAGGATGGTTCGCAAGTGGATAAGGGCAAATATTTGGTGCTTTGGAAAAAAGAAGAAGGTAAGTGGAAGTTACATAGAGATATATCTAATTCGGACTTACCAGTTGCTACAGCTAATTAACTAAAAGCGCATATTGCTAATTACGAAATAGGCCTCTTTTTTAAAGAAGGCCTTTTTTATAGATTAGTTTTTCATTATTAATATTCAATCATATAAAATGTACAAGAGAATTATCTGGCTGCTTTTTTTTATTTCTATTCATTTTTGTAACGCTCAAAGCGCAAAAGTTGATTTTTCTCAAAAGCCTCCAAACATCGATTCGCTACTGCCTAAAATTGCAGCGGAAAAAAATGATAGTGCCAGGTATTATTTAGCAATGAGTGCATTAACGATTTCTGAAACAAATCCTGTTGAGGATATGCACAACTCTGAAATCATTTTATTGCATGGACAAAAAAACAATGACTTGGTATGTCAATTGTTGGGATATTCATGTTTGTGCTATGATTATATCGCCTTTGGAAATAAGGTTAAGAGCTTAGAATTTGGAATTAAAGCAAATCAAGTTGCTGAGAAATCAAATAATGATCGGTTAAAAACATTCGGCAAAGCAATGCTGGCTTTGGCCTATTTGACAATGGGTGATTTTGAAAAAGCCGTTTCATACAATATGGCGGCTATAGAGGCCGGTTCCAGATACGAGACTGATATAATTTCAGTTTGTGCTGTTAATGATATGGGAACTATTTATTTAGTAATGGGTAAAGTTGATTCCGCCCTTGTCTATACCCAAAAAGCTTACGAGTTAGCGATAAAATCAGGTATTACATACTGGTTGACTTCTACTTACTTACAGTTTGGCTCTATTCATGCTGCGTTAAAAAATTCTGCATTGGCTTTAAATTATTGGGATTTGGCATTAAAAGAAGCGAATCGAATTGGCTCTCCAAAATTTGCTAGTACAGCCTACAATGCAATGGCACAATATTATTATTCTGCTAATCAAATAGACTCGGCAAAGTTATATGCGACAAAAGCAATATCTAGTGTTAAGAATACTGCATTTTATACGCTGAATGTAGAGCCTGCCAAACTTCTTTTAAATATTTACAGAAATTCTAACTTGGATAGTGCTTTTAAATATTCTGAAATCTATCGAACTACTAATGATAGTTTGGTAAATATTAGGTCACTACAACAAGCACAATTGATGGCAGTTGAAGAGGAGGCTCGAATAGCGCAAGAAAAGTTAGAGACAGAAAAAGAAGCAGAGGCTCAAAAAACAAACCTGGAGTATACTTTTATCGCGCTAGGTATTGTTGCTTTTATTATGATATTTTTAATTTTTAGTCGAAGCTATATTACTAATCCAAAGGTTATTGAATTTTTGAGTGTTATCGCTCTTTTAATTGTTTTTGAATTCTTGAATTTATTAATCCATCCAATATTAGAAAAGATCACGCATCATTCTCCTATTCTAATGTTGATTGCGTTAGTAGCATTGGCGGCTTTATTAATTCCATTGCATCATAAACTGGAACATTGGGCAGTTAATAAATTAGTTGAGAAAAATAAGGAATCCCGACTAGAGGCTGCCAAAAGAACTATCGAGCAACTAGGAAAAACAGTTTGATCTTAGACTACAATACGAATTGTATACGGTAATAATTTAATGAGATAAAATGGAAGTACATCATCATTCGCGTCATCCAAAAAAGTGGAAGGAATATATTACTGAATTTTTGATGCTTTTTGCAGCTGTCACACTGGGATTTTTTGCCGAAAATCAGCGTGAGCATTACATAGAAGGTTTGAGAGAGGTTCAATATATGGAGAGTTTGGTGGAAGATCTTGCGCGTGATAAAATCGATTTGAATGAGTCTATAAAATTTACAAAAACTCAAGTTCTATATTTTGATACCGCTATTTCTCTTTTGTCAATACAAAATTGGAGTCAGGAAAATGTTAAAGTATTATACCGTGCCAGTTTAAAACTAGGCGGTAGCAGACCTACTACGTTTGTAGATAGAACATCATCACAGCTACGAGCTGGGGGAATGCGAATTATTCATGATAAAAAAGTTGCCACATTATTGTCAGAGTATTGGCAACGAATAGATCAATTAAATGATTTTGAAGCCGTTTCTTTAAACGACTATAAAAAGAGTTTAAAAAATCTTAACTATAAAATATTTGATGGCAGAAACTATGTGGATGTCAAGAACAAAGTGATTAAAGATGATGCTATCTTGATGACTAATGACAAAAACATTTTACTTGAGTATAATAATCGTCTCCTTGACTTACGTTTTTCATTAGATAAGTTTGTAATTAATTATTTCTATAAAGAGTTGAATGCCCTAAATCTAGAACTACAAAAGGCGATCGAGAAAGAATATGAAATTCATTTACCAAAAGAAAGTCTTACTCATTTAGATTTTTAGCTCAAGGTAAACTACACATCGTTTCGCGCTCGCTATGTAAAAATCCTTTTTAAGTTGTTAGTCTTCCGCTGTCATTTATGGTGAGAAATTATTTTGATAGCCAATGGAAGGTATTTATGGCAAATTGTTTCCAATCATATTCGGCTACCTGCATTCCTGCTGAAAGTTTATTTGATCCCTGCATTACATACATGGCCGTAAATCCATTACAATCTCCTAATGCGACAACCTTGCCTTTGCCAAATTTTCCTGCTAAAGCCTGAGAATCGGCCGTACCAGAGGGCTCGCTTCCACTATACTTTCTAATGATTGATGAGGGTGAAAGCTTAAAAATATTTGTATATCCTGCGCCTTTTAATCCGCCACCGCCATAAGTCATTATTTTATTTATCTCTTCACCTTCTCGTTCTCCCTTTGTGATGGGATGATTTGGGTTTAAAAGTCCATTGTTCCTTGTAAACATTAGCAATGACTCTTTATTTGTCGCTTTTGAAAAAGAATCGTGGTTTATCGAATCGACGACAATTCCAATTGAAAGCTGTATCCCGAATTTATTGAAAAGTGGCGTCACTGACTTATCAATAGGTGCATGCTCATTGAACATAAGTAGAGATCCGCCTTCTTTAACCCAGTCATGTAGGGCGTTTAATTCGTCAGAAGTAAAAGTA
>JAFMJX010000173.1 GCA_017853235.1 Chitinophagaceae bacterium
TCTGCCATTTTTTTTCGAGGTAAATGAGATAGTTTTTGGTCGATTTCTTTTTGAATTTTTTTAACCAACTCCTCATTCGAAGCTACCAACAACACTTGACTATCCACACCATGTTCTGCTTGCGAAAGTAAATCAGCTGCTACAAAAGAGGGTTCACAAGTATCATCTGCATATACACAAACTTCACTCGGACCTGCTGGCATATCTATTGCAATTCCTTGTTGTTGTGCAAATTGTTTTGCAGCCGTTACATATTGATTTCCTGGTCCAAAAATTTTATACACTTTAGGAACAGAAGCGGTACCAAAAGTCATGGCTGCAATAGCTTGTACACCACCCACCATAAATATTTTCTCAATGCCTACTAAAGAAGCTGCGTATAAAATAGCAGGATCTATTGCACCTTGTGCATTGGGTGGGGAACATAAAACTATTTCTCTACATCCAGCTAATTGCGCAGGTATGCCTAACATTAAAACCGTTGAAAATAAGGGCGCTGTGCCTCCAGGAATATAAATACCTACTTTATCAATTCCAACCGATTTTCTCCAGCACCACACCCCAGGCATGGTTTCTATTTTTTCAGTTTTTTGCCATTGTGATTGATGAAATAACTCAATATTTGTTTTTGCGATTTGCATGGCAGTTTTCAAAGAAGGGCTTAATGCATCAACAGCTACTTTAATTTGATTAACGGGCACTTGTATGCTTGTCAATGTTATTTGATCAAACATTTCGGTATATTTTATCAAAGCTTCATCTCCTTGTATACGCACTGCATCCATAATCTCTTTTACTTTATCACTAAGTTCAGCTTGTTGCAGCGCAGGGCGTTTAAGAAGATGGCTCCATGCAATTTTATCCGGTTGTATAAAAACAGGTATCATTATAAAATCATTTTTTCAATGGGTACTACTAAAATTCCTTCTGCACCAGCTGCTTTAAGCTGTTCAATTAACTCCCAAAAATCACTTTCTGCAATAACGCTGTGCACACTGCTCCACCCTGGAGTAGCCAAAGCCACTACTGTGGGACTTTTCATACCCGGAAGCAATGAAATAATTTTATCCAAATTTTCATTTGGCGCATTCAATAAAACATATTTATTTTTTTTCGCTTTTTTAACAGATTCTATCCTGAATAAAAGCTTTTCCAAAATAGCAGTTGCTGCTTCATTTAATCCTACTTTTTTGATTAAAACAGCCTGAGATTCTAAAATAGTTTCAGCTTCTTTTAATCCATTCATAAATAAGGTAGATCCACTACTTACTAAATCGCAAATGACATCTGCCAATCCAATGCCAGGAGCAATTTCAACACTTCCACTAATCTCATGAATTTCAGCTTGAATGTGATGTTGATTCAAATATGATTGAACTAAAACAGGATAACTTGTTGCAATTTTTTTATTCGTCAAAAATGAAGGCCCATCAAAATTTTCGTTTTTTCTAACCCCAAAACTGAGTCGACATTTACCAAAACCTAATGCATAGGAGACTTCTACTTTTTTCGCCTTTTCATATACCACGTTTTCACCCACAAAGCCAATATCAGCTACACCATCTTCTACATACTGAGGGATATCGTCATCTCTTAAAAAAAATAATTCGATTGGGAAATTTGTCGCTTCCGCTTTTAATTTATTCACTCCATTTTCAATGTCAATACCACACTCCTTTAATAATCTAAGTGAATCATCATGTAATCGACCCGATTTTTGAATCGCTAATTTTAAACGCATATATCAAATTTTACAAAATTAAAAAGGGCTTACTTGTTCAGTAAGCCCTTTGGATAAATATTATAACATACCTACACCTATAGCCTACCTATTGGATAGAAAATGATGATGATGAGTATGGTTGTTTACATTCATAGTGCAAATTTACAACCCAAACTTGTATTTGCCAATAAATTATATCGAAATCCTAGTATTTCTATCATTATACATCTTAATATTGCTTATTCATAACGACTTAAATGAGAGTACTATGCGCTCCTTGTCTTTTTTCTACTTACAATTGTTTGTCTTTTTAATTAGCATACCAAGCCTTATTGCACAAAAACCCAGCCCAAACTATAAGTTAGTCTGGTCTGATGAATTTAATTATCAGGGTTTACCCGATTCCACTAAATGGAGTTATGATGTGGGTACCGGTCATGGCGGATGGGGTAACAACGAACAACAATATTATACCAAGGATTCATTGAGCAATGTAAAAGTGAAAAATGGAATACTCATCATTACCGCTCAAAAACAAATGATGGGTGATAAAAAATATACTTCTGCAAGATTGGTTACCAGGGGCAAAGCCGCATGGACTTATGGTAAATTTGAAATAAGGGCAAAATTACCAAAAGGATTAGGCACTTGGCCTGCGATTTGGATGTTGGGAACCAATATTGATTCCTCAGGAATTGGCTGGCCACAATGTGGCGAGATTGATATCATGGAACACACCGGTTCTAGGGCGACCAAGATAGATGCCTCTGTACATACTAAAAATTTCAATTGGCCTAAAAACACACAAAAAACAGCTGCCACTTATTTAACAGATTATGCAGACACATTTCATAATTACCAACTAACATGGGATGCTCAAAAAATAATCATCTCTATTGACGACAAACCCTTACTCACTTTTCAAAATGATGGAACAGGAAAAAATAGTTGGCCTTTTAATGATTCCTGTTATTTGTTGTTAAATATAGCAATAGGCGGAAACTATGCAGGATATGATATTGATGAAAAATTCCTACCTGCAAGTATGCAAATTGACTATGTGAGAGTGTATCAATGAATGACTTAATGGTTAATGCATTTCAAACCAAACTGGAGTAGTTGCTGCTTCTTCAGCATTGTAATTAATAAATAATTCTTCCCCTGCAGCAATGTCTGCAATGGTTATTATGGAGATCGTAAGATGATCAAAATCCATTTCATATTTACAATTAGGATGAATAGCATGATTATATATTGAAACATACCCTAATGCCACAGCGGCAGAAGTCAAGTCATCCCCCCATTCAAAAATATAATCATATAAAAGAGTTTGTTCTACTTTTTCTCTCTCTTCCTTATTTAAAACAATCACTGGGGCTATTTCGATAGTGGTGCCCTTTGCAATATCGGCAGAAGTAAATACACCGCGCCCCTTTTTATCTGATGGCGCTATGGTTAAAATAGGTAGAATCATAACATAAATATAATCTATACTTTACTATTTTTCGTAACTTGCACACATGTCAGATGAATTAAAAGAAGAGATCAATTTATCGGAAGTATTTTTAGAAACCTTATCTAAAAATGATGCGCATCTATTAAGAGCACTTTTAGATGAGCAAAACATTAGTGATGTGGTGGAACTGGTCAACGAATTTCCAGCTCATGAAGCCACCATCATTGATCATATGACTGTGCACCGTGCTGTGAGTGTCTTCAAAATTCTTGACATCAACCAACAAAAAGATATCATTAAGGAATTACCTGCTCGCAAAACAGCTAAAATCCTAAATGAACTTCCTCCCGATGATCGTACCGACTTTTTAGAAGAATTACCCAAGGCTGCGATTCGTGATTTGATAAAACTTTTGGACCCTGAAGAAAGAAAAATTACTTTATCACTATTAGGTTATCCAGAAGACAGTGTGGGACGTTTGATGACCCCTGACTATGTTTATGTTTATCCGCATTACACTGTCACACAGGTTTTAGATACCATTAGACGTTACGGCAAAAATTCTGAAACTATTGACGTTATATATATTATTGATGAACAAGGTGGATTGGTGGATGATATTAGAATTAGAGATTTATTATTAGCCAAACCCGATGACATAATTAAAGACATCATTGATGGACGCTTTGTGGCTTTGAATGTATATGATGATCAGGAGCATGCCAGTCAGGTATTTAAAATGAATAACCGCACCGCGATTCCTGTTGTAGATGACAATGATGTATTATTAGGCATTGTCACCATTGATGATATCTTATGGGTAACGAATGAAGAGTTTAGCGAGGATATGCAAAAAATGGGAGGTACGGAGGCTTTAAATGAACCTTACTTAGACATTTCTATATTTAAACTTTTCAAAAAAAGGATCACCTGGTTGGTCGTTTTATTTTTTGGTGAAATG
>JAFMJX010000174.1 GCA_017853235.1 Chitinophagaceae bacterium
CCCGTTGGGGTGAATATGTTCGTTGTTTTTATATTTACGACGATAAATATAAGCAGCTACTCTTGGCAAACGTGCAATTAAATCCATTGAATCGTCATACGTGTATTGCCAATAATCTTTTTTATTCATTCCTTTCGCATATTCTTGCGAAAATTTACTTTCTGTTTGTAAAGCCATCACACCTGCCACAAACATGGTCATTGGATGTGTATTTAAAGGCAGAGCGTCTATCACATCAAAAACATGAGAAGGCACATGACTACGACGTTGCCAATTGCTTGTAATAGCATGCACATCCGATTCGTTTGGAATTTCACCAATCATCATTAAATAAAATAATCCTTCGGGTAAGGGTTCGTCACCATTGGGAGCTTTAGGTAACTTTGCTTGTAATTCAGGAATTGAAAAACCTCTAAAACGAATTCCTTCTTGAGCATCTAATAAACTTGTTTCGGTTACTAAACCAGTAATACCACGCATACCTTGATACACTTGCGCAAGTGTTACATCTCCAATTTTTTTATCCCCGTGTTGTTTGATAATTTCTTTGATTTCTAAAGCAGCTTCAGTGGCTTTCTTTTCAAATCTAATTTTGATGTCTTCCATATGCCCAATGTATTAAATGATACTTCAAATTTGGACACGAAGTTAACTAAAAAAAACGCTTATTTAGGTGCTTTTTTGTACAAATAATAGACCACCCATATAAAAATCATATTGGGTATCCAGGCAGCCAACATTGGGGGCAAATTGCCCTTCGTAGAAAAGATCGTAGAGAATCTATCTGTAATAATAAACAGTGCTGCAATAGTGAATCCCATGGCCAAATGCGAGCCACTTCCCCCTCTTACTTTCCTGCCCGCAATAATGCCGCCAATAAGTGTAAGCAACAAAACTGTAACAGGGGTGGCATCTCTCCGATATCTTTCAATTTTTAGTTCGTTCAACCCTTCAGATCCACGCATTTCTTCCACTTTAATTTGACTAATTAATTGGGGTGTTGTGAGTTTGTCCTTAGTGTATTTGTCTTTTTCTAAATCGGTAGGCTTAAAAGGAAATTTAATATGTTTAGTAGCCACATAAGATAGTTGTTCTCTGTTTTCAAAAACTTTACGCTCTAATACTTCAGATAACATCCAATCTTTATTGGAGGTGTCATATAAAATCATATCAGCGCGCATATTTTCAATCACTTTCCCATTTCGCACTTTATATGAAAAAAAATTACCTCCTCTATTATTCGCAGTGTCATAATTATAAATACCCGCATAAGTAGAAGAGTCAATTCTAAAATAAATATCAGATGAAGATTGCAATAATGCATTATAGGAAGATCTTGAATCAATATAAGCAGCCTCAAATCCTCCTCTAATTTTTTCCGCTTTAGGAATGATAAATTGATTAGAAACCCAAAGCAAAAGGCCCAACAAACATCCTCCTAATAAATAAGGTCTTAACCAACGATTGTAAGAAGTGCCGCTCGCTAAGATGGCAACAATTTCAGTCTGTCCAGCCATTTTTGAAGTGAAAAATATAACAGCAATAAAAACAAATAATGGAAAAAGTAAAGCTATGATATGAGGAATAAAGCCATAATAGTAATGGGTAATAATTTCGCCAGCAGTTAACCCTGATTTTACAAAATCATCTGTTTTTTCACTTGCGTCTATGACTAATGCAATGACAGCAAATAAAAAGATAGCGAAGAAAAAAACCGCCATGAACTTTTTTAATATGTACCAATCTAATTTCTTCAAAGTAAGCTATCCTTTATAATCGTTTACTAATTTGAGCGACCATTGATTTTTTCCAACTTGAATAATCTCCTAGTTGAATATGCTGACGAGCTTGATCTACCAACCAAAGATAGAAAGATAGATTTTGAATACTCGCCAATTGCAAACCTAATATTTCATCAGATACAAACAAGTGTCTCATATAAGCTTTAGTATAATATTGGCTTATTTCATTAGGCAACCCTGGATCCATAGGTGTGAAATCCTTCGCCCATTGTTTGTTTTTAATGTTTATAACACCTTGTGTCGTAAACAACATTCCATTACGACCATTACGAGTAGGCATCACACAATCAAACATATCTACTCCTAGATCAATAGCTTCTAAAATATTCCAAGGAGTTCCCACTCCCATTAAATAACGAGGTTTATGTAGTGGTAAATTTTCACAACACAAAGCAGTGAAATCATACAATTGCTGCTCGGGTTCTCCCACACTTAATCCCCCAATCGCATTTCCTACTGCATTTTTAGCACTCACATATTCACAAGATGCTTTTCTTAAATCTTCATAAATACCCCCTTGTACGATCGGGAATAAATTTTGTGTATACCCATATTTATCTGGCGTTTCAGATAATCTATGAAAACATTTATCCAACCAAAGATGGGTTAAATCCATACTTTTTCGCACATAATCATATTCACTAGGATATGGAGGACATTCATCAAAAGCCATGATGATATCGGCACCAATACTTCTTTGAATATCCATTACATTTTCAGGACTAAATAAATGTCTACTTCCATCTATATGTGATTGAAAAACGACCCCTTCAGGCTTAATTTTACGATTAGAAGCCAAGGAAAAAACCTGATACCCTCCACTGTCTGTTAAAATGGGCCTATCCCATCCCATAAATTGATGCAGCCCGCCTGCAGCTTCTAATACATCAGTTCCTGGTCGTAAATAAAGGTGATAGGTATTCCCTAATATAATTTGTGCATTGACATCCTTTTTTAAATGTTGTTGTGTGACCGCTTTTACGGATCCCACCGTACCTACTGGCATAAAAATAGGAGTTGTAATTGAGCCATGATCGGTAGTGATCAGTCCTGCCCTAGAAGAGCCTATTTTACTTTGGGTTTGTAATTCAAAAGTGAGTGCAGCCATGACGCAAAGGTAAGGTCAAAAAGGATGTTTTCCACATTCAATATTCTGGTGCAATATCTGTTGATGCTTGCTTTACTTTTGCAACATGACTATTAACCCATTTCTACCACCTATCTTGGTTGGTGTTTTTGTATGCATAATTGCAATTCAGTTATTTTATTATTTGTTTTTCTTTTTAAGATTGGCATTATATAAAAAAAAGGAGAAACTGGTACACGTAGAACACCCCATTTCGGTAGTGATTTGTGCCCGCGATGAAGCCCATAATTTAGTCAATAATTTACCAGGTGTATTAGTGCAAGATTACAGCACCACCCATGAAGTTATTTTAGTCAATGATAATTCAGAAGATGAAACAAAATATTTAATTGAAGAATTTAAAAAATCATTCAAAAATTTAAACCCTGTTTTATTATCACAGGAAGCAAAAATGATTAATGGTAAAAAATTCCCTCTTTCTATTGGTATTAAATCGGCTAAGAACGAAACCTTATTACTAACCGACGCCGATTGTGTTCCTGCAAGTGAGCATTGGATGCGCCTCATGCAAGATGGATATGACGATAATATTGAAATAGTGTTAGGATATGGCGCCTACCGAAAAAAACCAGGCATCTTAAATAAATTGATTCGTTTTGAAACATTTCAAACCGCATTACAATATTTTTCATATGCATTAGCTGGCATGCCCTACATGGGTGTAGGACGCAATTTATCCTATAAAAAGGAAGTGTTTTTACGCAATAAAGGTTTTTCCTCCATTAATCAAATGCCAAGTGGGGATGATGATTTATTCATAAATCAAGTAGCGCACAAAAACAATACAGCCATTGTCATTGATAAGGAAGCGCATACAATTAGTGAGCCTAAAACAAATTTTCACGATTGGATGAATCAAAAGTACAGACATTACACAACAAGCAAATACTATAAAAAAACACATGCAGCATTATTAGGAATGTACGCATTAAGTCAATTTTTAGTATACCCCATTTTAATCGCTGCACTTATACTAAGTAAAGAGTATATTTTATTAACTTCTTTATGGGGTGTTCGATTATTAGTACAAGGAAGTATTCTCAGAAATACCATGAAAAAGTTAAATGAGCTAGACTTATGGCCATGGTTTATATTATTTGATTTTTGGTCCATGTTCTATTATTTATTTACCTTGCCTAGCGTATGGAAAGCCCCACA
>JAFMJX010000175.1 GCA_017853235.1 Chitinophagaceae bacterium
ATGTTCTTGATGTGTTAGGGTGGCAGACTCTTTCAAGTCCAATACCATTGTGCCGTTAATTTCATAGAGATAAGATTCCGCTTGCTCAATGCCATGATAGTGACCTGTAACTTCGCCTTCGGCAAGAACCAGCTTTTTATGGCCGAGAACTTTCTTTTCGCCAGAAGGCAGTTTAGTGATGCGGCGAAGTAGAACGTCGCCTTGCTGTGCTGTGTTTTTCATATTTTTCATAGATTACAATGTATATTTTATTTTGCCTATTGTCAAGTATTAAAAGTGGGGAGTTTAAGCTTGTATTATTTAAGCGCAACAAACTCCAAAAGCCGCATGGGTGTCAACAACTACTCACACACCGTCGAGTTAGGCACTTTTGATATAGTTCAATCTGCCGGATATAAACTGCCACTTCGCAGGTTGTGACCACTGGCTCTTACTTGGGCTTAGAGCGTATGCCACGATGTATTTATCCCCATCGCTGGAACTGATTGAGTATTTTTAAGGCGAAAACAACCATAAAAACCGCTGGCCTTTTATTTTAAGGCGTGACCAGCTAACCTTGTCTCCGTCGAGAGCGAGAAAATTAAAATGCTTGGTGGGGCTAATAGGGTTGTTCCGCCACAAGCAAAATTTACAAAGAACAAAAAAAATTCAAAGATTCTTTTGTCTTTCCCGCACCAGAATCGTAGACGGGCTTTTCAATATTCACATATTGCCAGAATTTTCTCTTGTTGTCAAGAGAATATATCAAACTATATATATTTTATTATTCAATTTCAACTTCTTGTTCCAAAACATCTAAAATCTCTGGGCTACATAGTTTATTTTTTAATTCTTCAATTTTGTTGCGCATTTCGCTAGATTTTTTATAAAAATCGGATTTATTCATATCCCCATGAGATAAATGAATATACCATTCATGTTGTAACTGATAATATTTATGCAATAAAGAATTAATGGTTATTTTCATTGTTCTTTGCTTTTGTAAAACTTTTTTGGTTTGCCCCTGCCGCCACTTTCCTCTCTTATAAATTTAATTTTCTTGCCCAAATTTTCCTTAATCCATTTTGATGCCTTAATATATGTTATACCGTTCAACTCCGCAAGCTTTTTCGTGTCGAATTCGCCCGGGGGGATATTAAATCCAATTTCTTTTATCTCTTTGGTTTCTTGGGTTTCTTGGGTTTCTTTAAACTGAACGTTTTTCATCCATTCAAGTTTTTGTTTAGCATCCTCTAGCGTTAGGAGGGAGAAACCATTAATCCCCCATTCCTCATTCCCCGGCATACTCTGAGCGGGTTCAATAAATACCCCCGCGATTTCATACCCGTCGTAGAACCTTGTCCGACATACTTCGTATCCCTTATAATTACCCTTGGTTTTCTCGTAAATTTTATAAATTCCATCGGAAACCAGTTCTTTAAAATGGAATCCATATTTATTGAATTCCGGAGCTAGCATTTTGTAATTCATATTATTTTAAATCAATTTGGTTTATTCATGTACTTCTTCTTGAATAATCTGTTTTAACTTGTTGGCAACTTTTTTTTCGGCATACTCGCCGCAAGATTCAAGCATGGATTTAACAATTGGGTTTTTGCCGTCGCGAAAATCTTTCCTAGTAATTCCAAGCTTCTTGAGTCTATAATAAATCTGCCATTTTGTCAATCCGGTAACGGAAGTAATATATCTATTAGACATTCCCAATTCGCCAAGGGTCGCGCAGTGAATTTCAAAATTCTTTTTAAAGGTATAATTTTTATATTTATGGTAATTGTTCTTAATTCTTTGATAGCCAGAAAGAACTTCGGATAATGATTCGGTTTTAATGTTCATTTTTGTTTTGAATATTATATGTTTCGGTTATTGTAAATCCTTTGTTACTGTCAAGTAATGGGAACCCACAATGGCAACACGCGCCAAAGTTTTTTTGCGGAAAAACCCCGGCCTTTCTTAATACTTTCTCTAGTGATGAAATCGCCCCTGAGCAAAAAGGGCAATAATTAACACTCAACAATTCTGGGGTTTGTTGGATTAACGGGGCGGATTTCTTTCGTTTAATACCCCTTGGTTGTCTTTCTCGCCCCTCAAACTTCATTTTTTCTTTATAAAAAAGCTGTTTGATTGCGCTTTCGTTTCTTTTGCCGTTCATAGAAACCCTATCCCAGATTCCACTGTTGATTAGAATATTTTTAAAATCTGGATATGATTTTTCGGGATAAGCTTTAATTTTTTCCTTAACAATATTAGTTGAATCGGAACATTGTTTTTTCCAATCCAAATTTGTGTGTATTATGGTATTCAATAATATTTTACTGTATTTAGAGGTTAATATTTCTTTTTCAACTCGTCAAGATATTTATGTCCAAAGACCGTTAATGAGCGACCAGCCGCTGGCTTAATTTGCATCAAATTTAATCTAAGTAAAGCAAGTTCATATTTCTGGCGTAAAGTTGGAGGGTCAATGCCCAAGATTGCACCAAGTTTCGTTAACGAACTATTTGGACACTTCTTTAGGGCTTCCAAAATACGAATCTCAATAGCCTCCAATCCCATCGGCTTCAATGAAAGGCCATTTTTTATTTCTTCCCAAGCTTTCATTGTTAATTCTGTTTTTCCAGCCGCATAAAGATAATTTCTGATATCGCGAGCTAGATTATTAATTTCGCGTGGATTATTCTTAGTCATCTTCAAAAAATCTGGGATTACCTCTTCTTCTATAGAATATTGTTTTAGTCCCTTGATAAATATTTGGGCCAAATGATAATCCTCATAATCTTGCAACTCGATTTTCTTAAATCGCGAAAATAATGTATTCGAAATCTTTTGAATATCAGTCGTTCCGGCTAAAAAAGATATTTTGGTAAAATCGAAATCATAAACCGTTCCGTTGTAATTATAAGTATTTAAAGTTGTTTCGGAAGTATCCAAAATGGTCAAAAACATTTCCAAAACTCTGTTACTCGCATTATGTAACTCATCAACAAATATAGTAATACAGTCATTGTTATGTGGAATAACCACATTATCAAAAAAATCGCTTGTACTCTGTAATTCCGCGCCGTGAATTTTGATTAATTTTTTAATCTTGTTGGGGTCATCTTTGCTATACAATCCTCTTGCAGTTTCAGTTGCGAGTTTGGTTTTACCACCTCCAAATTGACCACAAAACAAAACTGGCGGCAAAAAGTAAGTTGCCTTGTAATTACTAAGCAAAAGCTTTAGAGTTTTCTTTGCCTCGTCTTGACCGATAATGTCACCGAATAGTTCTTTTTTGGTTTTTGTTATTAACATAAATATATCATAAATGTTTAATGATGAAATGTCGAGGAGATATTTTCAGAAACTTTTATTAATTAGAAATTTATAATCTTGGCTTGTAAAATGATATGTGCGGCAAAAATCGCAATAATAATATTTTTTTCTTGGTGATTATGGTTCGCCTAATTAGATTGACCTTGGCAATTAATTATAATTTATACTTTTGCCTAATTACTTCATAAGCCTCGTCTAAATTTTTTGAACTAAAACCAAACACTTCATCACATTTACATTCCTCATTATCACAAAACATCGTAAAACCGTATTTGCGAAGTTTGCTCCCCTCATGCCAAGATAATTTGGCTGAACAGATGGGGCAGAGATATTTTTCTTTCATACCCAACGATAAACAATAACCCCGCCGAAGTCAAATATTTTTTAAATTTTGATTCACAATAGTTATAATAAAATGTAAATAATTTTAACGTATGGCTAGTATAATAACATTTAACCGCCCCGGTGAAGGAATGAAAACCTTCTGTCTGGCATCCCGTGCCATCCATACGTTGCTGGGGCGGTTTTTAACATTAAACAACAAAACGTATGGAAAATCAAGAAATAAATAATCAAAATAATATAATAAATAACGATAAAGTAGAAACTAAAATTTGCTACAAATGCGAACAAGAAAAACCCTTAAATAAATTTGTATATCAATCTAAATATCAACGATTTAAGGATGTTTGTATTCAATGCTCGTGTTCTAATAAAAAAATAGAAGTAATTATGAACAAAATTTAGCCAAAGGTCAAAAAACA
>JAFMJX010000176.1 GCA_017853235.1 Chitinophagaceae bacterium
CCAATCTTTCCGATTTTTCCATATCGGTAGGCATGGTATTATGATATACTACGCTTATTTTACCCCCTAAACTATCTTGTACATGAAATTGTAACAAATTAGGATCCTTCACCGGATCATAATTCACGGGAGCTGTTTTATCCATTTTTACAATTAAATTGACAAACTTACCTTCCTTTTGTTTGGCTGAAGCAATAGTTTCATAACTGCTTAAATCCCCAGTGTAACTTATTAATACCACAATTGAAATGGCAATTAATACCAGTAAAATGATATGTGTTTTCTTCATAGTGCAAAGTTAACCAAATGAGCTTAAATTGCATCAAATTTTAACCATTCCATAAATAACCAATATGCGAGTTTTTGACTATATCATTGTATGTAAAAGTCCCGATTATAAAAATGTAGACAGAATAAGCCAATTCATGTTGCTTTTCTCTATTCTTGCTTTTACTTATTCTATTTATTTGGGGTTATTTCAAAAGCCAGCTTTAATCATAGCAATTATGACTTCCTTTATCAGTTGGTGGATATTTTGCATATTTCAAAGAAAAAATGGAGGAATGCCCTATTATCGTTTAGGGCTTTTGATCGCTTCATGGGGGTGGTATTTACAACCCAATGGACTCATCATTGCAGGCATTTTTTTAATTGCGGCTTTATTTGAACGTCAGGTTAAATTCCCATATGAAATTGCAATTGACCCAACAGGTATCGTGATAAACACTTTCCCTAAAAAATATTACCCCTGGTCCGCAGTACAAAATATGCTTATTAAAGACGACTTTATCACCATCGACTTTAAAAGCAATCAACTTATACAAAAGCAAATAAATGAGGCAGTTAGCAATGATATAATGCTTGAATTCAATCAATTTTGCGAATCACAATTAAAAGCCTCACAAGTTCAATAATAACTCAAAACCATACATCTATCATCATTTTATAAAAAGCGAATTAATACCTTTGCCCTATGTCACTAACCTCCTCACCGTTCTTATTGTATTCCGATGGCGAAGGTCATATTTTTGAAGATACCAGTTTATATGTAGCTGGTCGTGCAGGCTGGGATGCTTATCCTATCCCAGTGGAAGATTTTATTGAGTTACCACTTGGAGGCACTTTATATGAATTACCTGGCAGAAGAGGCATAGGTATTGATGTTGAAACAGGACAAATGAGATTATGTGAAAAAGGTTGGGCAGTGGCTGCTTTTATTCCCCCTGCTCATACCGGGCTTTTTATTGCCGCTTATGAAACCCAAGCAGATGCCCCCACTTTACCCTTGTTTTGTTATACTGCGGTGGGTTGGAGTGATGGAAAAAATTATGTTCCTGCAGTCAGAATAGAACAAGACATCCGTCAGGATTGCGAAGGATATGATCAGCCTACGATTGAAAAAGGAACTGAGCAATTATTATCAGCCTATCCTCAAAATAGATTGGTCAAACATTTAATGGAAAATTGCTGTATGACTTACCATTGTCCTGCTGCAAGAAACTTTGCTATGAGCAGATGGGAATGTCCAATCCCAATTTCACCTGCTTGTAATGCGAATTGCATTGGTTGTATTTCATTTCAACCTATTGAAGAAGAAATTATTTCAAATCAAGAAAGATTAACATTTAAACCTACAGCGGCAGAAGTGGTGGAATATACAGTTCCTCATTTAATGACTGCTCCATTCCCTATTGTTAGCTTTGGGCAAGGTTGCGAAGGGGAACCTTTGTTAATGTGGGAGACCATCAAAGAAGCCATCATTGAAATTCGCAAGCATACCCCCAAAGGAAGTATCAATATTAACAGTAATGGATCCAACCCTACCGCTGTGAAAATACTTGCAGAAGCGGGATTAGATAGTTTACGAGTGAGCACCAATTCGGTTCGTCCAGAAATTTACAATCCCTATTATCGCCCTAACAATTATACTTTTGAGGATATTGTTGAAAGTTTAAAAGTGATGTCTGCTGCTGGTAAGTGGACAAGTATTAATTATTTTGTATTTCCCGGAATGACAGACAGTGTTGCGGAATATGAAGCACTCAGAAAATTAATAAAGGACACTAATTTGAAAATGATTCAATGGCGCAATTTTAATATTGATCCTGATTGGTATTTAGGAAAATTAGGAGTAACCGAAGTAGGTGAGATTATTGGAGTCAAACAAATGATGGAATTGATTCAAGAAGAATTTCCATATTTAAAATTTGGATACTATAACCCTCCTATAGAAAGAATAAAAGGAGATTTCACTGAAAATTTTGCCCATCATTGAAAAGAAATAATCAAATAGGCGCTTTACTTGCAATTACTGCTAGTTGTATTTGGTCAGGAAATTTCATAGTTTCTAGATATGTGGTTCATATGTCGGGGCCTATAAGTTTAACTTTTTTAAGATGGACGATTGGCACTTTAAGCCTTTTACCTTTTGCTTATAAAAATTTTATAAAAGAATTAGATTTCTTTAAACAAAATAAAGTTTACTTTTTTTTGATGGGATTAGTAGGTTTTGCGATTTATAATTCTTTTATTTATACAGCAGGGCATTTTACAACAGCTATTAATATGGCTTTAATTGGTTCCATTATACATCCAATTGTAGCTACCGTGCTTGCTGCAATTGTTTTAAAAGAAAAATTACATTGGAAAAATACTGCAGGTATTATTTTGGGTATTATTGGAATCATTTTATTAATTGCCAAAGGAGACATCAACAATATATTAGCCTTTCGTTTTTCAACAGGAGATTTGTGGATGGTGGCTGCAGGATGTTGTTTTGGTACCTACAATGTATATGTGAAAAGAAAGCCAATTGGAATATCAAATAATAGTTTTCTTTTAGTTTTATTTGCTATTGGCGCATTGATTCTTTTCCCTTTTTCTATGTACGAGATGGCTTATGTTCAACCTGTTTTATTTTCATGGAAATTTTTTGCCATCCTATTATATATTGGTATTGGTAATTCCACAATCGCTTATTTGCTTTGGAACAATGCGATTCATCGTCTAGGTGCAGGAAAAACTTCTTTATTTGGAACCCTTATCCCATTAGCAAGTGCCATTGAGGCTGTTTTTATTTTAAATGAAACCTTTAGTTTATTTCAAGCTATTAGCGGTCTCATTATTATTTCTGGTATCATCATTAATACTTGGCCTACCCAAAAAAATGTACATGAATAGTGTTTTACTGCTACTATGTTTGATTGCCTTTTTAGCAGGTTTTGTAGATGCTATTGTTGGAGGTGGCGGACTTATTCAAACTCCTGCAGGTTTAATTTTAATGCCACAAGAATCTATCGCAAAAGTGATTGGATCTTTAAAAATACCTTCCTTTTCGGGTACTTTTTTTGCTGCAAGACAATACCTTAAAAAAGTTAAAATTCCCTTAAATCGTTTACTGCTATTTACTACTGCAGCTTTTTTAAGTTCCTATGTAGGGTCCTTATGCTTAACTAAAGTGAGTAACCAATTTATGAAACCAGTGATTTTTATAGTATTGGTGTTGGTAGCTATTTATACTTTTACCAAAAAAGACTTTGGACAAAAAAGAAATAACAGCAATAAGACTTTTTCCATATCCACCGGCATTTTGATTTGTATAGGTTTGGGATTTTATGATGGATTCATAGGGCCAGGTGCAGGAAGCTTATTAGTAATGGCTTTTATTAGTTTATTAGGGTTTGATTTTTTGGAAGCCAACGCGCATGCTAAAGTGGTTAACTTAGCTACTAATCTTGGCTCCATCACCCTATTTGCTATGAAAGGTTCTATTATTTGGTCAGTTGCTTTTCCTATGGCAATTTGCAATGCAGTGGGCGGTGTCATTGGATCTAAATTAGCTATTGCAAAAGGGAACCAATTTATACGCACTGTCTTTTTAATTGTGATTATTGGAACATTATGCAGATTGGGATATGATGTTTTTTTGCATTAATTTTATCACATGCCTCGCACTTTTGAACAAGAAAAAAATATTAAAGCTGGATTATACACAACGCTTATATGCATTGTTTTAGGTTTATTATTTTATATATTACAATGGCAACAGGCAGCCCCTACGAT
>JAFMJX010000177.1 GCA_017853235.1 Chitinophagaceae bacterium
ATAGACATATTGTTGAATTTTTATGTTTTATATTGAAGTACTAATGTACAAAAATCTCATGAATTACCCTACTAACTCGCCCTCTAAATCATAATCGTATGCCTTTGTAATTTTAACCGTTACAAAATCACCAATGATTAATTTTTTTGAAGTTTGAATGACCACTTCATTGTCCACTTCCACACTATCAAATTCGGTTCTACCTAAATATCTACCTGCTTCCTTTTTATCAATGATAACCTTCAAAATTTGTCCTACTTTTTCCTGATTTTTTTCCAAACTAATTTCCTGTTGCACTTCCATAATTTCTTCGGCTCTGCGCTGTTTTTCTGCCGCTGGCACATCATCCACTAAATCATATGCACTGGTATTTTCTTCATGACTGTATGTGAAAATTCCAACCCGATCAAACTTATGCTCCATTAAAAATTGCTTTAATTCTTCTATATCCTCTAAGGTTTCTCCAGGAAAACCAGCAATTAATGTGGTACGAATAGCAATACCAGGGACCTGCCTGCGAATTTCATGAATTAATTCCCCCATTTCTTCACGGGTAATATTGCGCTTCATTGCCTTTAACATATTGTTACTTGCATGCTGCAATGGAATATCAATATAGTTGCAAATATTTTTATGTTGTTGTATTACTTCCAATACTTCCAATGGAAATTTACTGGGATAGGCATAATGTAAGCGGATCCATTCCAACCCTTCCACTTTAGCTAATGCATGCAATAAATCGGGTAATGCTCTTTTTTTATAAATATCCAAACCATAATAGGTTAATTCCTGAGCAATTAACATCACTTCTCGTACCCCTTTTTTCACTAAACCCTCAGCTTCAAGCACTAATTGCTCAATGGTTTTACTTACATGCTGACCCCGCATTAAAGGAATGGCGCAAAAAGAACATGTACGATTACAACCCTCACTAATTTTTAAATACGCATAATGTTTAGGCGTACTTAACATACGCTCCCCTATTAATTCCGCTTTATAATCGGCATTTAATTCATTCAACATCAAAGGCAATTCCATGGTACCAAACCAGGCATCCACTTCGGGAATTTCTGCTGCCAAATCACCTCTATATCTTTCACTTAAACAACCAGTAACATATACCTTATCTAGTTTGCCTTTCTTCTTTAAAGCTACTTGCTCTAAAATAGTATTTACACTTTCTTCCTTTGCCTTATCAATAAATCCGCAGGTATTAACCACTACTATGTTATGGTCTATTTTTTTATTTTCATGAACCACCGCAATGTCATTCGCAACCAACTGCCCACTTAACATTTCGCTATCTACTAAATTTTTACTACAACCTAATGTAATGATATTTACTTTGTTTTGTTTTAATGTTTTTGCCTTCATAGGTAAATTGATCAATTTTATTTATTCACTTCATTGGTAAAATGAAATTGAATGTCGGGATTGTTGGTAATTTCAGTATTTAAAAACCATTCACTTTGAGCTAAATACACAGGTGACTCATCTTTATCTAATGCTGCATTTTGTTGCTTATACCTTAAAAAATCATTTAACTTATTTTGATCCTTGGAGGTTAACCAACATGCTTTGTAAAAAGGAAGGGTCCTAAACTCACAAGCGGCGCCATATTCTTGCAATAAACGATATTGAATTACTTCAAATTGTAAATCGCCCACACAACCAATAATTTTTTTATTACCTCCAAATTGAGTAAACAACTGCGCTACTCCTTCATCTGTTAATTGCGTAATTCCTTTTTCTAATTGTTTTGTTTTCATTGGATCCTTATTCACCAACTCCTTAAAAATTTCAGGGGAGAAGGTGGGGATTCCTGTGAAATAAAACTTTTCACCTTCTGTTAAGGTATCTCCAATTTTAAAATTTCCAGTATCAAATAAGCCTACTACATCCCCAGGATATGCATCATCAATAATATCTTTACTACGGGCTAAAAAAGTATATGGATTGGTAAAACGAACGTCCTTTTCCAAACGTACATGTTTGTAATATTTATTACGCTCAAATTTTCCGCTACACACACGCATAAAAGCAATTCTATCACGATGCTTAGGATCCAAATTGGCATGAATTTTAAAAATGAATCCACTAAATTTTTCTTCCCCTGCTTGAATGGTTCTTGTATTTGTAGCACGATCACGTGGAACCGGTGCAATTTGTATAAATGTATCCAACATCTCCTTCACTCCAAAATTATTCACTGCACTTCCAAAAAATACAGGAGCAATTTTACCTTCTAAATAATTGGAGGGATTTAAAGCTCCATATACACCATCAATTAATTCCACATCTTCTCTTAATAAAGCAGCATCTCTTTCACCTACTTTTTCATCCAGCAATGGACTACTTAAATCCTGTATTGCAACGATATCCTCTTCTTCTGCTTTAGTACTTGCTGCAAATAATCTTAGATTTTTATCATGCAAATTATAAACCCCTTTAAACTCCTTTCCACTATTAATGGGCCAAGTCATAGGGTGCAATGAAATTTTTAACTCTGCTTCTATTTCTTCTAATAAATCAAATCTGTTTTTACCATCGCGATCCATTTTGTTAATGAATACGATCACAGGTGTCGCACGCATACTACACACTTCCATCAATCTTCGTGTTTGAGGTTCCACCCCATTCACACTATCTATCACTAATATGACACTATCAACAGCCGTTAAAGTTCTATAAGTGTCTTCTGCAAAATCCTTGTGGCCTGGTGTATCTAATAAATTAATTAATGTGTTTTTGTATTCAAAGGACATCACCGAAGTCGCCACCGAGATGCCTCTTTGGCGTTCAATTTCCATGAAATCACTCGTTGCATGTTTTTTGATTTTGTTACTCTTAACGGCGCCCGCTGTTTGAATTGCACCACCAAATAATAATAACTTTTCCGTTAATGTAGTTTTACCCGCATCCGGATGCGATATAATTGCAAAGGTTTTTCTTCTGTTAATTTCTTTCTCGTACTTCATGTTGCTTCATTAAAAATGGCTCGCATTCAAAATAATTTGAACCACGAGCCATTGGGTATATTGTTACACTAGTTAGATATCAATTGCTTCACCGTATGCAGCAGCCACCGCCTCTTTTAATCCTTCACTCATAGTTGGATGTGGATGAATAGCATTTAAAATTTCATGCGAAGTAGTCTCTAATTTACGGGCCACCACTGCTTCAGCAATCATTTCGGTTACATTTGTTCCAATCATATGACATCCTAAAAACTCACCATACTTTGCATCAAAAATAACTTTCACAAAACCTTCTGTGGCACCAGCAGCACTTGCTTTACCACTTGCCATAAATGGAAACTTACCTACTTTCACTTCATAGCCTGCTTCCTTAGCTGCTTTTTCAGTAAATCCTACACTGGCAATTTCGGGAGTACAGTAAGTACATCCAGGTATATTATTGTAATCAATACCTTCTGGAATATGAGCATGTTTTTTTTCTTGGTATGCAATATGCTCAGCAGCATTAATACCTTCTTTTGCAGCTACGTGTGCCAAAGCTTGTCCTGGCGAACAATCGCCAATGGCATAAATACTTGCAACACTTGATTGTTGATATTTATCAACAATAATGCGTCCTTTATCAGTTTTAATTCCGTTTTGTTCTAAACCAATATTTTCAAGATTTGCAACTACACCCACCGCACTTAGCACAACATCCGCTTCTAATACGATGGTTGACCCATCTTGTTTTTTCACTGTTGCTTTTACGCCAGCACCTGTTGTATCCACCGATTCTACAGAAGCATTGGTCATAATTTCAATGCCTTGTTTTTTATACTGCTTTTCCAATTCTCTTGAAATATCATCATCTTCTACCGGAACAATTTTTGGCAAGAATTCTACAATGGTCACTTTGGTTCCCATGCTGTTGTATACATATGCAAATTCTACCCCTATTGCACCACTTCCCACAATGATCATACTCTTGGGTTGTGTTGGAAGTACCATTGCTTCTCGATATCCAATTACTTTTTTACCATCTTGTTTTAAATTAGGCAATTCACGACTGCGTCCCCCTGTTGCAATTACGATGT
>JAFMJX010000178.1 GCA_017853235.1 Chitinophagaceae bacterium
TTACAGATGTAATAATGTGAACCTTCCTGAATTAAATATGAGGACAAGTATTTATCCCAATCCTGCTAAAACAAGTGCTAACTTAGAGTATCAATTGCCGGAAAGTGGAAATGTGCAAATTCATGCTTACAACATGAATGGGGAAGATTGCGGTCTTTTGTTTTCTGGGTATCAATTTAAAGGCACTCAAAAAATAATTATACAAAAAAATCAAAGCATGCAAATGCCTGGATTATATTTTATTTCAATCATTCAAAACCAAAAACAAAAAATCAATAAACTTTTAATTACAAATTAACAATTCTTAAACTTGAAATCGTAAATCTATGAACATGAAAAAAACACTTGTTGCGTTGTTGCTTGCAGTCATCTGCTTGCCAACATTTGCACAAGATCGTACGGTTACTGGTAAAGTAACCGACGCCAAAGATGGTTCTCCTTTGGTTGCAGCTTCTGTGGTGGTGAAAGGAACTAAGAAAGGTGCAAGTACTGGGGCAGATGGTACTTTTACTTTAAAAGTGTCCGCTTCAGACAACACATTAGTCGTTTCTTTTTTGAACTATGCATCTAAGGAGGTATCTATTAAAGGTCAAAACACTTTTAATGTGGCATTATCTCAAACTTCTGACCAATTAAATGAGGTGGTTGTAATTGGTTATGGATCTGTTAGAAAAAAAGACTTAACAGGATCTGTAGCAAACATTACATCTAAGGATTTTAATACGGGCGTGGTTGCTACTCCAGAACAATTAATAGCTGGTAAAGTAGCGGGTGTAGCTATTACGAGTAATAGTGGTGCACCTGGCGCAGGAAGTACCATCCGTATTAGAGGGGGCGCTTCTTTAAATGCAAGTAATGATCCATTAATCGTTATTGATGGTATGCCCATTGATGCAGGTGGAATATCTGGTCAAGCTAATGCACTTGCTTTAATCAATCCAAATGATATTGAATCTTTCTCAGTGTTAAAAGATGCCTCTGCTTCGGCAATTTATGGTGCACGTGCATCTAATGGGGTTATTTTAATTACAACTAAGAAAGGAAAAAAAGGAGCTATGAAAGTAAATTTCAGCTCTCAATATGCAATTGCTGAAAACAGCAAACAAGCAGATATTTTCACAGCTGATGAAATTAGAAAAATTGTAAATGAAAAAGGTACAGCTGCTTTTAAGGCAGTATTAGGTGCTGAAAATACGGATTGGCAAAAACAAATTTATCAATCTGCAACAAGTACAGATAATAACTTAAGTTTATCTGGAGCAGTTGCAGGCGCTTTACCTTATCGTTTATCTTTAGGTAATTTGCAACAAGATGGTATTTTGAAAACAGGAAATTTAAAGCGTACTACTATTGGAGTAAACTTAAGTCCTACTTTTTTCAAAGATCATTTGAGTGTGAATTTGAGCTATAAATATTCTGAAAGTAGTTCACGTTTTGCTGATCAGGGAGCTATTGGATCAGCTACTAATTTTGATCCTACACAACCTGTATATTCTGGAAGCAAACGTTTTGGAGGTTATTGGGAGTGGTTGGATCCAGCTTCTTCTACTGGTTTAAGATGTTTATCTCCTAGAAACCCATTAGGTATCTTAGAACAAAAACAAGATAACAGTACAGTGTCTCGTAAAATTGCTAGTGCTTTAATTGACTATAAAGTACATTTTTTACCTGATTTACATGTAGTCGTTAATACAGGTTCTGATATTGCAACTGGAGCAGGAACTATTGTTATTAATGATAGCGCTGCATCTAGCTATAAAAGATATAAAGATGCTGGTGGATTATTTAATGGTCCATTCCATGGTGGGGTTAATAATCGATATTTACAAGAAAGAGACAATAGCTATTTCAATGCTTATTTGAATTATGCTACAGATCTTAAAGCCATCAGCTCTCGTTTAGAATTAACTGGAGGTTATGAGTATCAAGATTATAAAACAACAAACTATAACTTTCCTGATCGTACGTATGACAACACTATAGTTTCTTCTCCTAATTACGCCTTTAATGTTCCGGAATATCGTTTGATCTCTTATTTAGGTAGAGCAAACTTGAATATTAAAAACAAATATATCTTGACTGCTTCTGTAAGACAAGATGGATCCTCTAAATTTAATCCAGACAATC
Source organism: Chitinophagaceae bacterium (assembly GCA_017853235.1). Classification (GTDB taxonomy): domain Bacteria; phylum Bacteroidota; class Bacteroidia; order Chitinophagales; family Chitinophagaceae; genus Sediminibacterium. The sequence continues at coordinate 2,128 of JAFMJX010000178.1, forward strand.
GCTATGCTGTTTTCCCTTCTGCAGCATTGGCTTGGAAATTAAAAGAAGAAGATCTGTTTAAATCATCAACAGTTGTTTCTGATTTAAAATTAAGAGCGAGTTATGGTGTAACTGGACAACAAGATGGTATTGGATATTATGATTATATTTCCTACTATAATTTAGGTACAGGAACTGCTCAGTATCAATTTGGAAATGCTTTTTATTCTATCTATCGTCCAGGAGGATATTATTACAATCGTAAGTGGGAGCAAACCGCAACTGCTAACGTAGCATTAGATTTCGGTTTCTTTAATAATCGAGTAAGTGGTACTATCGAAGCATACAATCGTACTACTACCGACTTATTAAATGAAATTAACCAACCTGCAGGTACCAACTTTAGTAACAAAATTGTTGCGAACATTGGTAGTATGGAAAATAATGGTGTAGAATTTACATTAAACTTAGTGCCTATTAAGTCTAAGGATTTAACATGGGATTTATCAGTAAATGCGACCTACAATAAAAACAAAATCACAAAACTAACCATCTCTGACGATCCTACTTATGCAGGAGCTCGTTATGGAGGAATTAGTGGTGGAACAGGTAATACCATTATGATTCAATCAGTAGGGTATAACCGTGGTTCTTTCTTTGTTTTCAAACAAGTGTATGACGCTAAGGGAAATCCAATTGATGGATTGTTTGCCGATTTAAATCGTGATGGTATCATTAATGAAAAGGATTTGTATCAGTATAAAGGAAATGATCCACAATGGTATTTAGGCGCAAATTCTAAAGTGACTTATAAAAAATGGAATGCCGGAATCGTGATGAGAGCAAATTTGGGTAACTACTTATATAATAACGTAGCATCTAGTACAGGTACTTTAAGAAATATCATGAACCCATTGGGATACATCAATAATGGATCTAGAGATTATCTAACTTCTGGATTTAGTGGTAATGGCGCTAACTATTTCTTATCTGATTACTATGTTAAAAATGCTTCTTTCTTCCGTATCGATAATATTAGCTTAGGCTATAATGTTGGAAAAGTATGGAATGATAAAACAAGTTTACAATTGAATGCCAATATTCAAAATGCATACATATTAACCAAGTATAATGGGTTAGATCCAGAGATGACAGGTGGCGTTGACAACAACTTCTATCCTAGACCAAGAACTATTTCTTTTGGCATTAATCTTAATTTCTAATTTATTTATAAGATCAAATAATAAGAAAATGAAAACAAATATTTATAAAATCGTATTAGCCACTGCTGTTTCGGTCGTTGTTATGGCTTCTTGCTCCAAATCTTTGGACTTGTTGCCTACGAATGATGTAACATCAACAACAGTCTATTCAACAGCAACTGGCTACAAACAAGCATTTGCAAAAGTATATGCAAGTTTTGCTTTAACTGGTAATGCAGGCCCTGCAGGAAATGGGGATATTCAAGGATTGGATGAAGGTACTGCCGACTTTTTAAGATTGTATTGGAAAGCACAGGAATTAAGTACCGATGAAGCAGTTGTGGCTTGGGGGGATCCAGGACTTCCTGATTTTCACAAAATGAACTGGTCTGCAAGTAATCCTATGTTGACAGGATTGTATTATCGTTCTTTTTATCAAATCACTTTAGCGAATGATTTTATCAGACAAGCAAGTGATGCAAATTTAGCTTCAAGAGGTATTGCAGCAGATGATGTAGCTGCAATTAAAAAATTCAAAACTGAAGCAAGATTTTTAAGAGCCTATCAATATACAGTGTTAATGGATTTGTTTGGTAATGTTCCATTTATTACAGATGCAGATGCCTTAGGTTCTGTATTACCAAAACAAAAAACACGTACTGAGTTATTTAATTACATTGAATCTGAATTAAAGGCAATTGAGCCGGATTTAGTAGATGCTAGAAAAAATGAATATGG
>JAFMJX010000179.1 GCA_017853235.1 Chitinophagaceae bacterium
TAAATATTCTAAAATCCTATTTTTGATCTTACCCATTCCATAATGATCCGCATCTAGTACTTTTTTAGCATTTTTTAAATCATAATTATCATCGGTATATTCACCCCACGGTAAATCCAACAATAAATCTAAATGATTATACACTACTGAATAATCTGGGGTACTTGAATGCATACGTTCTAATTTCTCCAATCCATTTTGAAATAATTTCTGAACGGATTCGGGCCATTTTTTACTTTCGGCCTTTTTCTTCATTTCAACTAATTCACGATCATTCGCATCGCCCCCTAATTCATCCTTAATACTTTTTAATTGTTGCTGTAAAAAATAATCTCTTTGTTGCTTATCAATTTCGGTACGAGTTTTATTTGCAACTTTATTTTTTAATTCCACAAACTGCAATTCCTGTTGCAAAAACTGAATTAATTTTTCGGCCCTTAATGAAATACTATTTTGCTCCAACAACTCTTGTTTAGCTGACAAATCTGCATTTAAATTACTGCTTACAAAATTGATTAAGAATATGGGGCTTTCAATATTTTTTAAAATCATACTAGCCTCTGAAGGAAAATTGGGAGACAGCTGAATTATTTGTGTTGCTAAATCCTTGATATTAGATAAATATGCTTGAAAATTTTTATCTTCTGCATCCACTTTTTCTTCCAACAAAACTGCTACACTAGCTTTAAAAAAAGGATCTTCTTCCTTCATCTCCAACAACTCAAACCGCTTTTTTCCCTGTATGATTATAGTGGTACCCCCATCTTGCATTTTAATCATTTTAATGATTTTTGCAATGGTTCCTACTTTACACAAATCAATCGGTTGAGGATCTTCAATGTTGCCATCTTTTTGTGACACGACCCCAATTAATTTATCCTTCGAATATGCTGCTTTTACCGCTTGAATACTTTTATCACGGCCTACGGTGATTGGAATCACAACACCTGGAAATAAGACCGTATTTCGCAAAGGTAAAATGGGAATGATATCATCAATAACCATATCCCCCTCTGGATCCTGCTCATTAAAAGGGAAAAGAGGTATGAATTCATTTTCGTCTTCTGCACTAAATAAAATTTGCTTATTCACTCGTTTTCAATTTAAAATATAGTCAAAATGACATACTCCTTTTTAGGTGAAGAAAGGTAATATATCATCGGTATATATGCAATATTGATGCCAAACTTTGTTTGGGTATGGCCTAAAATAAAAAATCCTTCCCGATATTTTCGGGAAGGACCTTCTTGCAAGAAGTTATTTAGGTAAACTAAATTACTTTTTAGCAGCTGTATCAACAGTTGCAGCAGCAGCTGTATCAACTGTAGCTTTAGCAGCAGTATCAACTGTAGCAGCAGCAGCTGTATCAGTTTTAGCTTCTGTAGAAGCACCACCACATGCAGTTAAAGCAGCGATAGCTAAGATTGCGAATACTTTTTTCATTTTAAAAATGTTTTAAGTTTGGTAAAAAATACGTGTGCGAAGATATCCCTCAAACACAAAAATTCCAAATTTTCTTTTATATTATTTTTTTCTAAAATATATTCTTATGGGCACCCCAGTGAATTTAAAGTTGGCTCTCACCTGATTTTCAAGGTAATTTCGGTATGGGGTCTTAATGTCATCGGGAAAATTGGTGAAAAAAGCGAAAGATGGCACCCTAGTTGGTAATTGGGACACAAATTTAATTTTAATAATATGACCTCTCACCACAGGGGCTTGGTAATTTTGAACCACTTTCAACATCACTTCATTCAGCTTAGAAGTAGGTATTTTTCGATGCTTATTTTCATACACATCTAGCGCTAGTTCAATGGCTTTAAAAATACGAGTCTTCTCAAGTGCAGATATAAACAAGACGGGCACATCTGTAAAAGGTGCCAGTTTGTCTTTGATTTTCTTCTCAAAATCGCGGGCAGTATTGGTTTCTTTTGGAATCAAATCCCATTTATTCACTAATACAACGATTCCCTTTCCCTTCTTGGTAGCAAGGCTAAAAATGCTTAAATCTTGAGCTGTTACCCCTTTTTCGGCATCCAACACCATCAAGCAAACATCTGCTTCATCCATAGCTTTAATGGCACGAATCACAGAATAAAACTCTAAATCATCCTTTTCCTTATTTTTTCTACGAATACCTGCTGTGTCTATTAAAATAAATTCCTTTTGGAACATATTATAATGGGTATGGATGGTGTCTCTTGTGGTTCCAGCAATATCACTTACGATTGTTCTGTCCTGTCCTACCATGGCGTTTAATAAGGAAGATTTACCCACATTTGGTTGACCCATGATAGCAATCTTAGGTATCGCAATTGCCTCTTCAGGCTCCGCACCTTCAGGCAACTCTGCATCAACCACTTTAACAGGCTCATCTTTCATAGCAGCAGTGACAGCATCTAATAATTCCCCACTTCCACTACCCGAAATGGCACTTATAAAATAATTATGTTCAAAACCCATTCCGTAAAACTCGGTTCCTTCCAAAGCACGAGTGGAATTGTCCACTTTATTTACGCAAACATAAACAGGTTTCACACTTCGTCTAAGCATATCTGCCATTGCCGAATCTAGATCGGTTAAACCCACCGCAGCATCAACCATGAAAATGATAGCATTGGCCTCCTCTATAGCTATTTTAACCTGTTTTCTAATTTCTGTTTCAAACATATCTTTGGAATCTGGAACAAACCCTCCCGTATCTATTACATTAAAGGATTTACCATTCCATTCTGTCACACCATACTGACGGTCTCTAGTGACACCACTAATGTCATCCACGATGGCTTTTCGCTCTTCCAAGAAACGATTAAATAAAGTACTTTTTCCCACATTTGGCCTTCCAACAATAGCCACTGTATAACTCATAAAACTTAATTTTAATATTCAATTAGAACAATATAAATTATTGATTAACAATATTTTAATAAAATCTAATTAAAATTATGATTGATATCCAAATTCTTTTAATTTCAATTCATTATCCCTCCACTTTGGCTTCACTTTCACAAATAATTCTAAATACACTTTAGCCCCAATGAATGCCTCAATATCTTTTCGAGCCAAAGTTCCAATTTCTTTTATCATCTTTCCTTTTTCTCCAATAATTATTGCCTTTTGGGTTTCTCTATTAACGATAATATCAGCTTGTATTTTTACCAAAAGCGACTGTTCTTTAAATGAATTCACCAACACGGCTGTATGGTAAGGAATTTCCTCCCCAAACAATTGATAAATTTTTTCACGTATCATTTCACTCACAAAAAACTTAGTGGGTAAATCACTCAAATCCTCTTGGCTATAAAAAGGTTCTCCTTGTGGTAATAATTCTAATATAACTTTCAATAACCTTTCTATATCACTGTTATTCAATGCACTAATTGATATTATTTTATGACAATACGACTTTGCAGTAAAAAAAGCATTAGCCTCTTTTACCTGAGTTCCATTGCCTAAATCGGACTTATTTAAAACCACAATACAAGGGACTTTAAGATGCAAAGCACTAAAAATGGCATCTACTTCATTTAAGTCATCTCGAATATCCACCATTAATAAAGCTATATCGGCATCTTCAAGAGCCGATTTTACAGCAGCCATCATCTTTTCATGTAGCTTATACTTAGGATCAATGATTCCGGGGGTGTCTGAGAATATAATTTGGTAAGCATTTTCCTTGTTTAAAAAGGCTTTTATACGATGACGGGTAGTTTGCACCTTGGAGGAGACAATAGCCATTTTTTCACCCATAAGTGCGTTGAGCAGGGTGCTTTTCCCTGCATTTGGCTTTCCAAATATGTTAACAAACCCCACTTTCATACCCTAAATTTGAAACAAAGTTACTATAAAAAAAATCCGCCCTCGATATGGAAATCGGGAGCGGGATTACTATGTTGCGAGGGAAGGGATCGAACCTCCGACCTTCGGGTTATGAGCCCGACGAGCTACCGCTGCTCTACCTCGCGATGTTTGGACGGCAAAGA
>JAFMJX010000180.1 GCA_017853235.1 Chitinophagaceae bacterium
AAAAAAAGCCACTCCGTAATTTCGGAGTGGCTTTTTTATGCAAAACTATTTTTTATGCTAATTTCTTTTGCAAATTAGCATCTAAAGCATCTAAAAATTCTTCTGTGTATACATAATGATCTCCATGTTTCACTTTATTTCCATGTACACAAACTGCCAAGTCCTTTGTCATAATACCAGATTCTACAGTTTCTACACACACTTCCTCTAAAGCCTTTGAGAAACGAATCAATTCTTGGTTATTATCCAACTGTCCTCTAAACTCTAATCCTCTTGTCCATGCAAATATGGATGCAATAGGATTTGTTGAAGTTCTGTTTCCTTTTTGATGTTCTCTATAGTGACGTGTTACAGTGCCATGTGCCGCTTCTGCCTCCATAACCTTTCCATCAGGTGTAATTAAAGTAGAAGTCATTAAACCTAAGGAACCAAAACCTTGCGCAACAGTATCTGATTGCACATCCCCATCATAATTTTTACAAGCCCAAACAAAATTTCCATTCCACTTTAAAGCACTGGCCACCATATCATCAATAAGACGATGTTCATAAGTGATACCAACTGCATCATACTTTGCTTTAAATTCATTTTGATATACTTCTTCAAAAATATCTTTGAAACGTCCATCATACTTTTTTAAGATGGTGTTTTTAGTTGATAAATACAAAGGCCATTTTTTAGCTAAAGCTTGATTAAAACAAGCACGTGCAAAACCATAAATACTTTCATCTGTATTGTACATGGTTAAAGCCACTCCATTTCCCTTATAATTAAACACCTCAAATTCTTGCACTGTTCCATCTTCTCCTTCAAATTTTACAGTCAATTTACCTTTACCTTTAGTCACAAAATCGGTTGCGCGATATTGATCTCCAAAGGCATGGCGACCAATACAAATTGGAGCAGTCCAATTAGGAACTAAACGAGGTACATTTTTACAAACAATAGGTTCGCGAAAAACAGTACCATCTAATATGTTACGTATCGTCCCATTAGGGCTTTTCCACATTTGCTTTAGCTTAAATTCATCTACTCTTTGTTCATCGGGGGTAATAGTAGCACATTTAATACCCACACCATATTGCTTAATTGCATGAGCAGCATCCACCGTTACTTGGTCGTTGGTTTCATCACGATATTCCATTCCTAAATCGTAATATTTAATATCAATGTCCAAATAAGGAAGAATTAATTTATCCTTAATGAACTTCCAAATAATCCTTGTCATTTCATCGCCATCCAATTCCACCACCGGATTGGCAACTTTAATTTTTTGTCCCATAATGTTTGAAAATTTAGTGCACAAATGTACTAAAACTACGCTTAATTTGACTCCAATTTTAAGCTAATTTAGATCATCTCCCATGATTCACTATGAGTACAGGTATACTTACTTTATGCCTAACCGACTCAATGGTTTCTCCAAATATATAGTCTTTCCATCCCTGGTGGCGGTGCCCTCCCATTACTAACAACTGTGCGTCATATAATTGAACGCATCTCACAATTTCTTTCACTCTATTGCCGTAACCTAAACATGAAGTCACTTGATACCCTTTGGAGGATAATGCCTTTGAATAGATATTTAATCTTTCTTGATCTTTTCGAGTTTCCTGATCATCACTCGCCTCATGTAAATATTTAGCAGTCGCACTTTCTACCACATGAATTAATATAAATTGAATGGATTCATGTGGTGGGTGTGATGCGCTTAATTGATGAACTTGTTGAATTGCTTTTTTTATAAGTACTGCATCGGTTGCTGAAAAATCAACTGCAATAGCAACTTTATTGATAGGCTTATCCTGAGACCAGTCAATTTCAATGGGCAATCCATGAAAATCATCTTGTTTTTCAAATTGCCTTTTTAAAAATAATGGATAACAGATCACATACCCTAATAAAATTAAAAAACCAAAAGCCAATAAAATTAAAAATATTTTTAACCCCCAAGCATTCGCTTGATGCATTATTTCAGAAATAAAATCAAACACTAAATGTCCGTTTAAATAAACTAAAATAGCTGCGACCAACCAAGCTAATACTTTTATTTTCCACCCAATTGCAAATTCACCCATTGTTTTTTTATCACTCACAAAATGAATGAGCGGAATCACAGCAAATCCTAATTGTAAACTTAAAATGACTTGACTCAAAACCAATAATGCATCTACCCTATCTTCCCCCATGATTCCTATCACTAAAACAGCAGGAGTAATTGCAATAAACCTTGTTAACAACCTTCTTAACCATGGATTTAATCTTAATTTTAAATATCCTTCCATCACAATTTGTCCTGCTAAAGTACCTGTCACAGTTGAACTCTGGCCTGCTGCAATTAAAGCAATTGCAAATAAAATGGGAGCCAAAGAAGAACCTAATAATGGTGCTAATAAGGAGTGTGCGTCTTCAATTTTAGCAACTCCTTGATGACCAGTATAATAAAAAGTAGTTGCAGCTAAAATTAAAATTGAAGCGTTCACAAAGAATGCAGCATTTAAAGCAACCACACTATCAATAAAATTATACAATATAGATTTTCGAATTCCTTTTACATTTCTGTCAATTTTTCGAGTTTGAACTAATGCAGAATGTAAATATAAATTATGTGGCATTACGGTTGCGCCAATAATACCCACTGCTATATATAAAGCTTCTGGAGATAATTTAGAAGGTATGAACCCTACAATGGCTTTAGATAAATCAGGTTGTGCTATAAATAATTGAATGAAAAAACTAAATCCAATGATGGCTACCAGCATGATAATAAATGCCTCCATTTTTCGAATTCCAAATTTTTGTAAAAACAAAAACAAAAAAGTATCTAAGACTGTGATACAAGTGCCGTACATTAAGGGTAAACCTGTTAATAGTTTTATCCCTATTGCCATCCCCAACACTTCTGCTAAATCTGTGGCGGCAATGGCCAATTCAGCTAAAATATATAAAATAAAATTGACTAGTGGTGGATAGGTTTCTCTATTTACTTGTGCCAAATCCAACCTTCTTACTATACCTAATCTTGCACTTAAACTTTGCAATAAAATGGCCATGAGGTTACTCAATAATAAAATCCAGATAAGTTGGTATCCAAACGAAGCACCTCCTTGCAAATCGGTTGCCCAATTTCCAGGATCCATGTACCCCACACTCACTAAGTAGGCAGGACCAATGAACGCCAATAATTTACGAAATCCTTGCTTTTTTTGAACAGGCACCGATTCGTGTAAAGTATCTAATGAGTGGTCTGACATAGTATATTGTAAATTTAGTTAAAAAGCTTTGTGTAACTCAGATTGATAGCCTATTTTAGTGAAAATTTATTACATGCGTAAAGGGATTATATTTGCTGGTTTGCTTTTTTTCATGTCTTGTTCAGAAAAAAAGATGGATTTGACTGGTAATACCCCATTAAAAATAAATGACTTCAATAAAATTTTTAAACTCGCATCTCTTCCGGTCACCATTTCAGATACCAACTTGGTAAAGTTTGTAGATACATTAAAAATTGGTCGAAAAGCACTGGTTCAATTTGTTCCAGATTCTGTGGTTGAAGAAATTATTTCCATTAAAGACAAAAAAGCGATACTTCATCCAATTTTGAAAATTGAAAAAGAAGAAGAATACTATTTATTATTAAATGTCACCTATCCAACAGAACAAGATATTGCAGTAGTCACCTTTAGTAAAAAAAATAAATATTTAGGATACAAAATGATTGCATCCTTTGAAGATCAAAATAAAAATTCCAGACATTACGGCAAAACTTTATTTATAAATAAAGAACCCACTTTTTTAGTAGAAGAAAATAAAATGGGGGAAGACAATTCACTCACTTACGAGAAAAAAGGATGGGCATACACTGACAACAGTTTTAAACTTATTTTTTTTGATAGCAATAAAAAACCTGCTAGCGCTCAAGTACTAAACCCCATAGATACACTTCCTATGAATAATTTGCATAGTGGAGACTAT
>JAFMJX010000016.1 GCA_017853235.1 Chitinophagaceae bacterium
CAACTGCTAACACATTCACATTGCCTAAGTCGGTATAATATTTATCGGCTTCCATTTTCACATTGTCATTTAACCCCCACCATTCTTGAATGACAATTAACCATTTTTTAGAAGGCTTTTTTGAAGGAATAAAATATCCGCCAGCAGTTTGACCATCCGCCGAAGGGAAGGAGATCATTTTACCCAATAAGTTTTCAGGAGCCACAGAAAGTGGGCTAGGGTGTAATTGAGCAAAAGCAGGTTGAGACGCTTCTAATTTATAAGCCTGTTGAGTTTCCATATTTAAGCAACTAATCACTTCCGCTTTGTTGACTGCAGGATGTTGATTGATTTGCCATTTCCAGCTGATTAGGGAGCTTACAAAAATGACTATGAAGGTCGAATAAATTAGCTTTTTCATTAATATTTGGTTTTGGGTTGAAAGATGTTCACTTTTAAATAACATTTATAAACATTTTTTGTTGACTCAAATCTATCTTTTTGTTGGCCTCTTTTTTTGATGTAGGTTTGTATGACCTCTAAGAATTTTTCCAATTAAAGATAGGTCCAAACAAGTAAATTAACCCTTTTTTGAAGTGTTAATACACAATAGCGTTTTGCTGTTGCGTATATGCTATTTTCAAAAAAGAAGCTTTAAATATTATGGCAAAGTACATTTTTGTAACAGGTGGAGTGACAAGTAGTTTAGGTAAGGGCATTATTGCAGCATCCTTGGCAAAACTATTGCAAGCAAGAGGGATTAGTGCAACAATTCAAAAATTTGATCCCTATATTAATGTGGATCCTGGAACATTAAATCCATATGAACATGGGGAATGTTATGTTACGGAAGATGGTGCCGAAACAGATTTAGATTTAGGACATTATGAGCGTTTTTTAAATACTTCAACGACACAAGCAAATAATGTGACTACAGGACGTATTTATCAAACGGTTATTAATAAAGAAAGAGCAGGAGAATTTTTAGGGAAAACGGTGCAGGTGGTTCCTCATATCACGGATGAAATTAAACGTCGTATGATGTTGTTGGGTGTGGAAGGAAAATTTGATGTGGTGATAACTGAAATTGGTGGAACGGTGGGAGATATTGAAAGCTTACCCTTTGTTGAAGCAGTTCGTCAAATACAATGGGAATTGCCTGAAGAAGATGTGATGGTAGTGCATCTCACATTAATTCCATATTTAAAAGCAGCGAAGGAGTTAAAAACACAACCAACACAACATAGTGTAAGAATGTTAAGTGAAACTGGAGTGCATCCCGATGTTATTGTTTGCCGAACCGAAGAGCCTTTAAACGACGATATCAAACGTAAGATTGCTTTGTTTTGTAATGTAAAGCAAGAGTCGGTGATTGAAGCAGCAGATGCATCTACCATTTATGAAGTGCCTTTGTTGATGCAAAAAGAAAAGTTGGATTTAATCGTATTGAAAAAATTAAATATTACCAAGTTTACTGAACCAGAATTAACAAAGTGGAATGTCTTTTTAGATAAATTAAAACATCCTAAATCTACTATACATATTGGATTGATTGGAAAATATATTGAATTGCAGGATGCCTACAAATCTATTTTAGAAAGTTTTATTCATGCAGGTGCAATGAATGAGGTGAAAGTGAAAGTAGTGAATGTGCATAGTGAAAATATTACTCCCCAAAATGTAAATGAGCAATTAGCTGGTTTAGATGGATTATTGGTAGCACCTGGATTTGGTAATCGTGGTATAGAAGGAAAAATTATTGCTGTCAAGTATGCACGTGAGCACCAGTTGCCATTCTTTGGTATTTGTTTAGGAATGCAAATGGCCGTCATTGAATTTGCAAGAAATATATTAGGATTAAAAGATGCACATTCGGTTGAAATGGATCCCAACACACCTTATCCTGTTATCGATATGATGGAGGAACAAAAAAGAATCACAATGATGGGAGGTACCATGCGTTTAGGAGCGTACCCTTGTCATATTGAAAAAGATACTTTAGCTTACCAAATTTATGGTAGTCAAAATATTAGTGAAAGACATCGTCATCGTTACGAATTCAATAATGAATATTTAAAAGCGTTTCAAGATGCAGGAATGATCACCAGTGGCGTAAACCCGGCAACTGGATTAGTTGAAATCATCGAATTACCCAATCATCCTTTCTTTATTGGGGTTCAATATCATCCTGAATTAAAAAGTACAGTAGAAGCCCCAGCACCTGTCTTTGTTCATTTCATAGATGCTGCTAAAAAATACGCGCAAACCAAAAAATAAGGGTTTTTGATTTGTTCGTATTCCTAACATTTGTTAGTTTTACGTCATGAAACCCATCCGTATTCTTACTTCCACCAGTTTATTTGATGGACATGATGCTTCCATCAATATCATGCGTCGCGTGATGCAAGAAAAAGGAGTAGAAGTGATTCATTTGGGTCACAATCGATCTGCCTTAGAAATTGTAGAAGCTGCAATTGAAGAAGATGTTCAAGGAATTGCAATTACTTCATATCAAGGAGGGCATATTGAATTTTTTACTTATGTCAGAAAATTATTAAATGAATCAGGATATGCGCATGTTAAAATAGTGGGTGGAGGTGGTGGCACCATTTTACCATCCGAAGCTGCCTACTTAGAAAAAAATGGCATCACTAAAATTTATTTACCTCAGGATGGTTTAAAAATGGGAATTGATGGAATGATTCAACAAGTGGTTTCATTTTGTTCTTATGAATTTTTAACAACACCATCGCTCACAAAAAAATTATCATTTCCTAAAAAAATTGATCCAAGAATTTTAAGCAGATCCATCACTTTATTACAAAATGGATTATTGCCTTCTACAAAAAAAACAAAACTAGTTTCTAAAAAAGGGATTCAAAAGTCTTCAAATAAAGCTACATTAAAACCTATTTCCAAAAACATTCCAGTGATTGGATTGACTGGAACAGGTGGTGCAGGTAAATCTAGTGTTTGTGATAGGTTGGTACAATATTTTTTGTGGACCAATCCCACAAAAACCATTGCTGTGATTTCCGTAGATCCATCTAAACGAAAAACAGGTGGGGCTTTATTGGGGGATCGTATTCGTATGAATGCAATTCATCATCCCAATGTATTTATGAGATCCCTAGCAACACGAAACAATCAGCAATCCATTGCAAAGGAATTGGATGGGGTCATTGAATTATGTAAGCAAGCTGGTTATGATTGTATTATTATTGAAACTGCTGGGGTAGGACAAAATGATTCTGCAATTATAGATTTTGTGTCTATACCTATTTATGTGATGACCCCCGAATTTGGTGCTGCCACCCAATTGGAAAAAATAAATATGATAGATTATGCTTCTATTATAGCAGTAAACAAATTTGAACGTGCAGGTGGTTTAGATGCAGTGAGGGATGTACGTAAACAATATAAAAGGGCACATCATATTTGGGATCATGATATTGCCCATCTGCCTATTTATGGAACCATTGCTTCACATTACAATGATCCGGGAATTCAAGTGATGTTTAATAAAATGATTTTATTAGTCAATGAAAAACATGCTACTCATTTTAATAAAATAGAATGGGAAATTCCATATGATGAAACTAAAGTCGCACATCCCTTAATTCCTTCCAACAAAATTCAATATTTGGGAGAAATCACACAATTGATTTATAAAAACAATCAATGGATACAAACTCAAAAGGAAGCGGCATCTAAATGGTATGCTTATCAAAAAGTGCTGCACGAAAATCAGTTCGAAAACAATAAAATTTTACAACAGGCCAGTAAGTCTATTGAAAAAGTGTTGGATCCAACTGTAAAAGAAAATATTTTAAATTGGCCTAATACCTATAAAAAATATCAAGAGGCTTTTTTAGAATTTCAAGTAAGAGATAAAAAAATAAAAAGAGGCTTATCCTTTCAAACTCCTTCTGGCACTATGCTTCAAAAAGTGTATTTACCTAAAATGAGTGATTGGGGAGATATTGCCGAATGGCAACTTAAAGAGAATGTTCCTGGAAAATTTCCTTACACAGCAGGTGTATTTGAGTTAAAGCGTGACAATGAAGATCCTACCAGAATGTTTGCTGGAGAAGGTTGTCCCGAGCGAACTAATTTGCGTTTTCATTATTTATCAAAAGGGCAATCTGCGATTAGATTGTCCACTGCTTTTGATAGTGTTACCTTGTATGGAAATGATCCTGCTAAAAGATTAGATATTTTTGGAAAAATAGGAAATGCTGGGGTGAATGTTGCCACAGTGGATGATGCTAAAAAATTATACTCAGGAATTGATTTGAATGCACCTTCCACATCGGTGAGTATGACTATCAATGGACCCGCCCCTATGATGTTGGCTATGTTTTTTAATACGGCTATTGACCAAGCTTGTGAAAAATACATCAGTCAAAATAAGATGTGGCCATTGGTAAGAAAAAAAATAAAATCAATTTATAAAAACATTCCTTTACCTACATATGTAACCATGCCAACAAAAGGGATGTCCCATAATTGGCATAATGGATTGGGGTTACAATTATTGGGAGTGAGTGGAGATCAGGTATTAGATGCGAAAACCTATCAAAAAATAAAAGCACAAGTTTTACAAGAAGTGCGTGGTACCTTACAAGCAGATATTTTAAAAGAAGATCAAGCCCAAAATACTTGTATTTTTTCTACCGAATTTGCTTTAAGGATGATGGGCGATGTGCAAACTTATTTTGCGCAACATAAAGTGAAAAATTTTTATAGTATATCAATATCTGGATATCATATAGCAGAAGCCGGTGCCAATCCAATTACACAATTGGCATTTACTTTAGCCAATGGATTTACTTATGTTGAATATTTTAAAAATAGAGGCTTAGAGGTTAACGATTTTGTACACAATTTGAGTTTCTTTTTTAGCAATGGTATGGATCCCGAATACGCTGTCATAGGTAGAGTGGCTCGTCGTATTTGGGCAAATGTGATGAAAACAAAATACCATGCCAATGAACGTGCCCAAAAATTAAAATATCATATACAAACGAGCGGAAGAAGTTTGCATGCTCAGGAAATAGATTTTAATGATATAAGAACTACGCTCCAAGCATTGTATGCAATTTATGATCAATGTAATAGTTTACATACCAATGCCTATGATGAAGCCATCACAACTCCCACGGAAGAAAGTGTACGTCGTGCTTTGGCGATTCAATTAATTATTAATAAAGAATTAGGTACTGCTAAAGTGGAAAATTTTCAACAAGGAAGTTTCTTTATTACGGAGCTGACCAATTTAGTTGAAGAGGCGGTGATGTATGAATTTGAAAAATTAAATGCAAGAGGCGGAGTGTTGGGTGCTATGGAAAGGATGTACCAGCGTTCCACCATTCAGGATGAAAGTATGGCCTATGAAAGTAAAAAACATGATGGCAGTTTGCCTATCATAGGAGTCAATAGCTTTGTTTCCGATACAGTTCAAAATAAAACAGAACAAAAGGAAATTTTTAGATCTACCAAAGCAGAGAAACAACAACAAATTGATCATTTAAAAGCTTTTCATTTAAGGAATCAAACAAAGGCTCCTAGATACCTGCAACAACTAAAAGAAGCCGCTGTAAAAGGCGAAAATATATTCGAAATCCTCATGGAAGCTGTGAAATATTGCAGTTTGGGTGAAATCGCTGACACTTTGTACCAGGTAGGGGGGAAATACACCCGAAATCTATAAAAACTCCCGAAAAAACATACCTTTGCTCCTCGTAAATAGGACAAAAAAAATTACACATGAACACAGACAAAAATACGATCATTGGATTTGTATTATTAGCAGGATTGTTTTTTACATATTTCTGGTATACCAATAAGCAACAAGCAGAAATTACTGCATATAAACAACACGTTGAGGACAGTCTAAGATTGGTTAAAGCTGCTGCAGACAAAGCCGCTGCATTAAAAAATCCAATTAAAGGGGATACTACAATTGGTGGTGTAGCGCAAGTAGCAGAAGTAGATTCAGTGAAAGAGCAATTAAGTGTACTTGAAAATGATTTAGTAAAAGTGACTTTAAGTAATAGAGGGGGACAAGTGGTGGGGGTGACTTTAAAAAAATATACCAATTCAAAAAAAGAATTAGTGCATTTAGGAGATAGTACTTCCTTAAATTATCCAGTGAATATTGGTAATAATCAAATTGCTCAAATTAATAAAGTGATATTTCCAGTAGTGAATATCATGCCTCAAAATGAAGGCGTACAAAAAATTGAATACGTTTGGGTCACGCCAAATGGCAAAACAATTCGTCATCAATTTTCCTTAGCCAATAATAATTATAATGTTGACTGGAATATTCAATTAGATGGAGCAAATACGCTATTGACCAATCAACAAATTAATTTCTTGTGGGATGCACATTCTTATCAACAAGAAAAAACGAGCGTATATGAACGTCAAATGTCCAACATTTGTTTTTCAGAAGGAGGAGCGTTTGATTATATTTCAAGTAAGACCACTAAGAGTTTTGAAAAACCCATTCAATGGGTAGGATTGGTGCAGCAATTTTTTAATACCACATTAATAAATAAACAAGGGTTTGCATCAGGCAAATTAGATTGGCAGCGTAAATTAGATAGTAGTAATGGTTTAGCTACTTTACAATCTCAATTTCAAACCAAAGTGAGTGGAGACAATGCTTCCATTGGTTTGTCTTTGTATTATGGGCCAAATGAATTTAAAGTGCTAAAAACACAAGCGCCTGAAATGGAGAAAATAGTGAACTTAGGTAGAGACCTGTATTCATTTGTTCGACCTATTAATAAATATATTTTAATGCCAGTGTTTGGATTTATTGCTGGTTTTATTTCCAATTTTGGTTGGGTTATTTTTCTGTTAACCATCTTTATACGATTAATTACAGCGCCATTAACTTATTCAAGTTATTTAAGCAGTGCTAAGATGAAAGTGCTTAAACCTGAATTAGATGCTATCAAGAAAAAGTTAGGAGATGATCAACAAGCATTTGCAATGGAGCAAATGAAGTTATTTAGAGAAGCAGGAGTGAATCCTTTAGGAGGTTGTATCCCAGCATTATTGCAAATTCCTATCTTTTTTGCTTTGTATAGTTTCTTTAATTCAAATATTACATTAAGAGGACAGTCTTTTTTATGGAGTCATGATTTATCTAGTTTTGATTCTATTGCTACACTTCCTTTTTCAATACCTAGTTATGGCAATCATGTGAGCTTATTTACATTGACTGCTGTATTAACAAGTTTCTTAATGTCTATTTATAATATGGCCATGACTCCAACACAGGACAATCCGGCATTGAAATACATGCCTTATATATTCCCTGTGATGTTATTGTTTATATTCAATGGTTTGCCATCTGCTTTAACATGGTATTATACTGTTTCAAACGTGATTACTTTATTAATGCAATTAGTGATTCAAAAAGTAATCATTAATCATGATAAAATTTTAGCAGACATTGAAGTAAAACGAAAAACACCTAAGAAAAAAAGTAATTGGCAAACTAAGTACGAACAAATGATGGAAGCGCAAAAGAAAGTACAGGATTTGAAAGACCGAACTAAAAAATAATGGTGTTTGCAATTGAATGAACTTTAAGTATCTTTTACCCCTAGTCTGCATTTTCTTTTTTCAAGTAAATGTTAAAGCGCAAGCCAAAGTGTTAGGGGAATGTAGTCTTCAATTTGAAGTAAGTCAACAAAAGAATAATGAGTGGGTCCCTTTTGGACAAAAAAAAGTATGGGTGAAAGGGAGTCAATGTAAAACCTCACTTATTACCCCCTTACTAACACAAACGCTTATATTTAATACCCAGGAGTCTTTAGCAATTGTCCTTAAATTAATGGGGGATGGAAAATTTTTGCAAGAAATACCATATCCTCCCACAGGCTTGCCTACATTGGTTTCTATGAAGGAAATGCCAACCGATTCTGCTCTTTTTATTTTAGGGTATCCTTGTAAAAAAATGCAACTCACATGGAGTGATGGTGTGCTATATGAAATATTATATACTTCCGAAGTGATACCTTCAGTGAATACTTTTGAATTAGCTTTTAAAGAAGTGCCAGGACTGGTATTGTCTTATACTATTATAAATAAAGATGGATTGTTTATAAAATACACCGCCAGTCAAATAGATTTAAGTCCCATTACATTGAATCAATTTATGATCAATAAGTTGGAATATCAAATTTTGTAAACTACTAAGAGAAAAGTAAACTGCGATTATTGAGCAGGTGCAGTGGGAGTTTTGAAGCGAGGCAAAATTATTTTATAACGGTATGGGATCACGTAAGAAATATTTCCTTTGTTATATTTCAAATAATTATTGCTACCTAATGTACTGTTAGTGAAACCTTTAAATTCTAAACTAGATTTTAAAGAATAAAACGTAGCGGTCTTATGTGCTAAGGAACCTAAGTTTTTTAAGGTATATTTTTCGTCTGATTTTTTAGATTCGATGGTGGTACCAGTTACAATACTACTTGCATACACCGATCCAGATAAAATAAGAGTGGTGATGAAACAAAGAATTAATAATATGTTTTTTACAGTACGCATCATAGAACAAAGGTAGGATTTTTTGGAATTTTCTATAAAATTAATTTTTAACGATATTTTGACCCAATGTGCGAAATAAAATATTGATAATTAAGGGGTTGTTTGTACATTTAAATAGAGCTTATATGAAAAGTAATTTTAATATAACTCATTGAAAATCAATATTTTTCTAACCCAATAAAACAACAATCATGTTTGATCCACAGCCTGATGACGAGGGTAGAGATATACAGGAGCTCATGCAACGGTACCACAATCTTAAAAATGGAAGGGGTAACGCTTATATTGAGGAGGACGATTTTGAAAAAATCATTGAACACCTGGACGATAAAGATGAAATAAGTGAAGCCATTTTAGCCGCTAATATGGCATTGGATCAATATCCTTTTTCTGCATTATTAATGATTAAAAAAGCAGACTTATTGTTAGCTACCCGAAAATACAAGGAAGCATTACAATTATTAGACACGGCTGCTTTGTATGATCATAAGGACATGAATTTATTCATTCTTAAAACGGATGCTTTTTTAGCTTTGGATCAACCCGAAAAAGCGATTGTGCTTTTACAAGAAGCTTTGCATTTATTTGAAGGACAAGAGCGCACCGAATTATTATTTGAATTGGCTGATGTATATGATGATCATGAAGCTTTTGATAAAGTGTTTGATTGTTTGCAATTAATTTTAGAAGAAGATCCTAGTAACGAAGAGGCTTTATATAAAATTTGTTTTTGGACCGACTTTACTGGAAGAAATGAAGAAAGTATTCGTCTGCATCAACGCCTAATTGATGACCAGCCTTATAATGCATTAGCTTGGTTTAATTTAGCCGCTGCTTATCAAGGTTTGAAATTGCATGAAAAAGCAATTGATGCTTATCAGTTTGCGATAGTCATTGATGAAAAATTTGACTATGCTTATCGTAATATGGGTGATGCATTTTTACGCCTGCGAAAATATAAGGAAGCCATTGAAGCTTTAGAAAAGGTGTTGGAGTTATCTCGTCCCGAAGATGTAATTTATGAAGCCATTGGTCATTGCTATCATCGTATGAAAAATTATGCACAAGCAAGATTTCATTATAAAAAAGCAGTGCATTTAAATTCAGAAGACAGTCGACTGTTTCAAAAAATTGCCATTACTTATATGCTAGAGGAAAAATGGGAGTTGGCAATAAAGCAATTGGAAAATGCAATTCGAGTGCATAAGCATATTAATGAGTATTATATTTTGATGGGAGAATGTTACATGAACTTAGGGCAAAATAAAGAAGCTGCATTTTATTTTGGAACCGTTGTGAAAAATAAACCCAAGCAAATAGCTGGGTGGGAATATTTAATTAGATGTTTAATTGCCAATGAACAATTGGACGCAGCTTTGGAGCAAACCGAATTAGCCTATATGAGCACACAGGGTAAAATTTTATTCATCTATTACCGCAGTGCTATTTTGTTTATGATGCATAAAAACAATGATGCTTTATTGCAATTGGAAATGGCGTTGTCTAAATCTACCAAGTGGCTCAAAAAATTTATGAAATTATATCCTGAAATAACGCAGGATCAAAAGGTGATTGATATCATAAGTAAGTTTAAGAAAGGAAAAATTTCTTAACCATTTTAAATTATCTTTGTGCTCAAATTGAATATTAGTATATGAATTTTCATTTAACTCAAATACCTGAAAGAACCCTAAAGCCTCGAAAACATGGATTGACTATGGTGATGGACAAAGGCTTGAGTTTTGGGGAAGCTGAAAATTTTTTAAGCGTTTCGGAACCTCATACTGATATTATAAAACTTGGTTTTGGGACTTCCTTTGTCACTCCTAATTTGAGAAAAAAAATTGAACTCTATCAATCACATAATATTCCAGTTTATTTTGGAGGTACTTTATTTGAAGCTTTTGTAATTCGAAATCAATTTGATGATTACATTGCTATGTGTAAGGATTATAACATTGATATGATAGAAGTAAGTGATGGATCTATCGAAATTCCGCATGCTGAAAAATGTGGCTACATTGAAAAAATTGCTAAATACGCCACTGTACTAAGTGAAGTAGGAAGTAAAGATGCAGCCCATATTATTCCTCCTTATAAATGGATTGAATTAATGAGCGCGGAATTGAGTGCAGGTAGTTCCTATGTCATTGCAGAAGCAAGAGAGGCGGGAAATGTTGGTATTTATCGTGGAAGTGGAGAAGTGCGTGAAGGTTTGGTGCAAGAAATTTTAACAAAAATACCAGTAGAACAAATCTTATGGGAAGCGCCACAAAAAGCGCAACAATTATACTTTTTAGAACTCGTTGGTTGCAATGTGAATTTGGGAAATATTGCTCCTAACGAAGTGATTCCTTTGGAAGCCATGCGTATTGGATTAAGAGGAGACACTTTTGATTTATACTTAAATAAATAACAGTGCGTAAGTATGGTCTTATTGGATATCCTTTAACGCATTCTTTTTCGGAAGGCTATTTTGCAAACAAGTTTGTACAAGAAAATATTGCAAATGTGCAATATGCTAATTATCCTATTGATAGTATTCAAAAGTTTAAAGCTTTGTGGGAGGATGATACATTGGTAGGACTAAACATTACCATACCTTATAAAAAAGAAGTGCTTGTTTATTTAGATGAGATGTCTCAAGTGGTTCGGGAAATGCAAGCATGTAATTGTATCAAAAAAGTAAATGGAAGATTAATAGGATATAATACCGATGTTATTGGTTTTCAAAAATCCTTGGAGCCATTTTTAAAACCACACCATCAAAAAGCTTTCATATTAGGAACCGGCGGAGCCGCAGCGGCAGTCGAATACGTCCTAACAAAGTTAGGCATCCAATATGCTTTTGTTTCCAGAAACAAATCCCCAAATGCGTCGCACCAAACATATCTTTATCATGAATTAGATGCGACTTTAATGGGTGCACATACTTTAATAATTAATACTACACCTGTAGGTACTTTTCCAAATCATGCTGCATCACCGGCTATTCCTTATGAATTATTAAGTGCACAACATCATTTATACGATTTGGTGTATAACCCTTCCGAAACCTTGTTCTTACAAAAGGGAAAATCACAAGGAGCCACTATTCAAAATGGTTTGCACATGTTGCATTTACAAGCCGAAGAGAGTTGGAAAATTTGGAATGAATAAACCATGATTGTAATTCATTCAAGTTCAAAATAATGGGGAGAGATGGTCACTTTGCTTACACTCCATAACTTATTACCAAGGGTAGCGTGTTTAAAGTATTTATCTCTGCGCTAAAAAATTCAATAATTGAGTCACTGCTTTTTGACGATGACTATATTTATTTTTTTCTTCCATGGACATCTCAGCAAAAGTTTTTGAAGCGCCTTCTGGAATAAAAATGGGGTCGTATCCAAAACCGGCACTTCCTTTGTTATCATGGATAATGCTGCCACGGCAAATGCCTTCAAAATAATATTTTTGTTGATTCCAGATCAAGCAAATCACCGTTCTAAATTGTGCAGCACGATTTTCAATCCCATTCAAATGGGAAAGTACTTTATCAATATTGGCTTGAAAATTACGATCCTCACCAGCATACCTTGCACTGTGTACACCAGGTGCTCCATTTAATGCGTCAATTTCTAAGCCGGTATCCTCACTAAAACAATTTTGTGCGGTGATTTTAAATATGGTGTTTGCTTTTTCTTCAGCGTTTAAAATTAAAGTATCGTGTGGTTCAGGAATATCAATATCAATGCCAGCCTCACGCAAAGTGATCATATGAATATCCTTTGGAAGTAGTGATTGTAACTCAATTACTTTATGTTCGTTATTCGTTGCAAAAATTAGAGTGGTCATTGAGATTGAAATATATTACAATTGAAACAATTGTTTCAGCACGTTCCATAATTTGGATTTTTCTACTTTGGCCAATTGATCAGTTCCTTGCATGCTTGCTAAACTATTGCTGAATAATAAATAGGTGTCTCCTAATTGAACTGATTTGTATAAGGTGGTTGGAAGTTTCATTTTTAATTCTGTTCCGCTCACTTCAAAAATGATGACCAACTTAGCAGGAAGGGTAGCTAGTATTTGATGTAAACTTAACTTTTGTTGAGCCACATTCACTAATGCAATATCGGCTAAGGTTAATTTACAAGCTTTTAATATGGAAGTCAATAAATTTAAATCGGTTTCATTTAAGTACACCGCTAAATCATCTTTCACAATGACCGTAACCCCTTGTAAATGTTCCCCTAAATATTTAAAACTGGTATCGTTTGTTGCCATCATTTCGGCAGCACCAGCAATAGGCTCCCTCTCTTCAATTTTCTTTTCTTCTAATTTTTCGATTCTTTTTTCATTTATTTCTACCTTTTTTTTGCTCAACTCAGGCAGTACCAAAGTATCTTTGTACAAAGAAACCAAAAGGGGATTAGGTAGGATTGTTTTTTCTTGACTCATTCGGTCGGAAAATTACTCGAATTGAATCAAATCAAAAAATAACAGTTGTAAGTTTTTATATTTTTCGTTTCTTTGCATCTCAATTATTACATGCTATAAAAAACATGACCATGACAAACCCTACATTTCCAGTGACAATGAACACGCATCCAAAATTGCCCACATTCAATATGGATGAAATTGCTTTTGGAAAACATTTTACCGATCATATGTTGGTAGCGGATTATGAAAATGGAGCATGGAAAAATGTAGCTATTAAACCATTTGCGCCTTTTGAATTAGATCCATCAAGTGCGGTCTTACATTATGGTCAAACAATTTTTGAAGGAATCAAAGCTTTTAAAAATGAAAAAGGCGAAGTTGTTATTTTCAGACCCGATCAAAATTTTATTCGTTTTAATACATCTGCCGAACGTATGCAAATGCCAACGGTTCCTGAATGGCTTTTTATGGATGGAATGAAACAATTAATACAATTAGAAAATGGTTGGGTACCTAACAAGCCAGATTGCTCTTTATATATTCGTCCTTTCATGATTGCTACAGATCCTTTTTTAGGAGTTCGTCCTTCTGCCACTTATAAGTTCATGATTATTTTAGGACCTAGTGGGGCTTATTTTTCAGCACCCATGAAAATTTCAATCGAACAAAAATACACGCGTGCAACTCCTGGTGGCGTTGGGTTTGCAAAGAATGGAGGAAATTATGGAGCCAGTTTATATCCTGTTGTATTAGCACAACAAAAAGGGTATGATCAAGTTTTATGGACCGATGCATTGGAGCATAAATATGTTGAAGAAGTGGGTATGATGAATGTGATGTTTGTGATTGATGGAAAAGTAATTACTCCAAGTGTAGATAGAGGAACAGTGTTAAAAGGGGTTACCAGAAATTCATCCATTATATTGTTAAGAGAAATGGGTTATGAAGTAGAAGAAAGAAATTTATCAGTGACGGAAATTGTAGAAGCACATAAAAAAGGTTTGTTTCAAGAAGTTTTTGGAGTAGGGACTGCTGCGGTCGTTTCTTATATTTCAAGATTAGCACATGAAGATTATATCATGGATTTTGATGTGAATGCCTTAAAAGTGGCACCAGCACTTAAAAAACAATTAAATGACATTCGTATGGGGAATGTTCCAGATACCCATGGATGGTTGGTAAGAATTTAGTTAATTGATTGATTATCAATATATTTATCCCGCAATTGAGACAATTTAATGCCTTCGTTGCGGGATTTGTTTTATTTTTTTAAAAATAGCGAATAAACATTTTGGTAATTCATCTGCACGCATTACCTTTGCCGTCCGAATTTTTTATAAACCGAAAGTGAACAAAACAGCATAATTAATGCCTACTATTCAACAATTAGTGAGAAAAGGCCGTGAGATCATCAGGGCTAAAAGTAAATCAAGAGCTTTGGATGCATGTCCTCAGCGTCGTGGTGTTTGCACAAGAGTATATACAACAACTCCAAAAAAGCCGAACTCTGCTTTACGTAAAGTAGCAAAAGTACGTTTGACTAATAAGATTGAAGTCATTGCCTATATCCCAGGTGAAGGCCATAACTTACAAGAGCACAGTATCGTATTAATCCGTGGTGGTCGTGTAAAAGACTTACCGGGTGTACGTTACCATATTGTTCGTGGTAGTTTGGATACTGCAGGTGTTAAAGACCGTAAGCAGTCTCGTTCTAAGTATGGTACTAAGAAAGAAAAAGCAAAAAAATAATAACAACTCATTAATATTCGACTGACATGCGTAAAGCACAACCTAAAAAGATTCCATTAGCACCAGATCCTCGTTTTAACGATAAATTGGTTACTCGTTTTATCAATAACATCATGTTAGATGGTAAAAAGACTACAGCTTTCAATATTTTCTACGATGCATTAGACAAAGTGAGCAAATTCACTGGCGAAGATGGATATGAAATGTGGAAGAAAGCAGTTGCGAATGTAACTCCAGCGGTAGAAGTTCGTAGCCGTCGTATTGGTGGTGCTACTTTCCAAATCCCTGCTGAAGTTCGTGCTGATCGTAAAATTTCCTTGAGCATGAAATGGTTAGTACGTTTTAGCCGTGAGCGTAACGGTAAAACAATGGCTGACAAATTAGCGAATGAAATCATCGCAGCTACAAAAGGCGAAGGTGGTGCGTTCAAGAAAAAAGAAGATACACACCGTATGGCTGAAGCCAACAAGGCTTTCTCTCACTTTAAAGTGTAAGCCCGGTTGTTCAATAAACTTTATACAAACCCTAGCTTCGGCTGGGGTTTTTTTATGCCCTGAATAGGATGTGTAATAGTTTGTTGAAAAATATTTCGAGAATGAGGCTTTCAATTACTAATATCATTAACTTTGCGCCTCGGAAAAATCTGCTTTTTCGGAAGTGATTTTTCGGTGTATTAAAAAAATAAACAACCCTAATATGGCGGATTTAAAACTACAAAGAAACTTTGGTATTGCTGCGCACATTGATGCGGGTAAAACAACTACCACTGAACGTATCTTACGTTATACTGGTATGATTCACAAAATTGGTGAAGTTCATGATGGTGCTGCAACTACCGACTGGATGGAACAAGAAAAAGAAAGAGGTATTACGATTACTTCTGCAGCTGTAAGTTGTCAATGGCAATTTCCTACCACCTTGGGTAAAAAAGATGCTACAACAAAAGATTATTATTTCAACATTATTGATACTCCGGGCCACGTGGATTTTACCGTTGAGGTAGAACGTTCTATGCGTGTATTGGATGGCTTGATCGCTTTGTTTTCTGCAGTTGATGGAGTAGAACCACAATCAGAAACAGTTTGGCGTCAAGCAAATCGTTATAAAGTTCCACGTATTGGATTTGTAAATAAAATGGATCGTGCAGGTGCTGACTTTTTAATGGTGGTGAATCAAGTAAGAGAAATGTTAGGCGCGAAAGCGGTTCCATTACAATTACCTATTGGTGCTGAAGACGGATTTAAAGGGGTGGTGGATTTAATTAAAATGAAAGGAATTATTTGGGATGATGCTACAGAAGGTATGACTTATGTAGAAACTCCAATTCCTGATGATATGAAAGAAGATGTGGATTATTGGAGAGCTCAATTAATTGAAGCCGTTGCAGAATACGATGACAAATTAATGGAGAAGTTTTTTGAAAATCCAGATTCAATCTCTGAAGCAGAAGTACATGAGGCGATTCGTAAAGCTTGTATCGATTTAAGTATCGTTCCAATGATGTGCGGATCTTCTTTCAAAAATAAAGGTGTACAAACAGCCTTAGATGCAGTATGTCGTTACTTACCTTCTCCAGTTGATGTAGAAGATACAGAAGGAACAGATCCTGATACAGGAGAAAAAATATTCCGTAAACCAAATGCAAAAGAACCATTTGCTGCATTGGCTTTCAAAATCATGACCGATCCTTTCGTAGGACGTTTAGCATTCTTTAGATGTTATTCTGGTCACTTAGATGCAGGTTCTTATGTAAGAAATGTGCGTAGTGGTAAAAACGAGCGTATTTCTCGTATCATGAAAATGTTTGCTAACAAGCAAAATCCAATTGATTTTATTGAAGCAGGTGATATTGCTGCAGCAGTTGGTTTCAAAGAAATTAAAACTGGAGATACATTATGTGATGAAAATCATTTAATCGTTCTTGAAAATATGTTCATCCCAGAACCCGTTATCTCTGTAGCGGTAGAGCCTAAAACTCAAGCTGACGTTGATAAAATGGGTATGGCAATTGCAAAGTTAGTAGAAGAAGATCCTACCTTAAGAGTAAAAACAGATGAAGATACTGGTCAAACCATCTTATCTGGTATGGGTGAATTACACTTAGAAATTATCGTGGATCGTATGCGTCGCGAATTCAAAGTGGAAATCAACCAAGGAAATCCACAAGTAGCTTACAAAGAAGCATTTGGTATTACCATTGAACATCGTGAAGTATTGAAGAAGCAATCAGGTGGTCGTGGTAAGTTTGCCGATATTCAATTCTCTATTGGACCTGCTGATGCAGAATGGTTAGCAGAAAATGGAGATAAAAAAGCATTCCAATTCCAAAACGATTTATTTGGTGGATCTATTCCTAAGGAATTTGTTCCTGCTATCACAAAAGGTT
>JAFMJX010000181.1 GCA_017853235.1 Chitinophagaceae bacterium
GCTTATCAAAAAAAATAGAGTGAATACATAAACCATTCACTCTATTTTTTTATTTAATATTCATCTTCGTTGAAGAAGAAGTCTTCTTGGCTTGGATAATCCGGCCAAATATCTTCAATGCTCTCATATACTTCTCCTTCGTCTTCTAACTCTTGTAAATTTTCAACTACTTCTAGTGGAGCACCACTCCTAATAGAGTAATCAATCAATTCATCCTTAGTAGCAGGCCAAGGAGCTTCTTCTAAATAACTGGCTAATTCTAAAGTCCAAAACATAGCTTTCTTTTTTGCAAAAGTAGCCGTATAAACGATACTACCAAATGTGTTTTTTCTACAGGATGTAAACAATTCATTAAATTTTGCCAAAATTGGCCCGCGCGTCGTAGGTTTGTGCCATGGAAAGGCAGTCACCCTTACTTTTAGCGCAGGATATTTGGAAGCAATATGGCTCCATAGAGGTCTTAAAGGGCGTATCCTTGGAAGTAAATAAGGGGGAAATGGTATCTATTGTAGGTGCATCAGGCGCTGGAAAATCCACCTTACTTTATGTGGTAAGTAGCCTGGAAAAGGCAGATAAGGGTAAAATATTATTTGAAAATCAAGACCTATGTAGTTTACACCAAACCAATTTAGCCCATTTTAGAAATACCCGTATGGGATTTGTATTTCAATTTCATCATTTATTACCAGAATTTACAGCCCTCGAAAATATTTGCATACCAGCCTGGATTGGCAAACGACCCACAAAGGAAGTGCATCAAAAAGCATTATCGCTTTTGGATTTTATGGGTCTAGCAGATAAAAAAGATAAAAAACCAAATAGTTTATCGGGAGGAGAACAACAAAGAGTTGCCGTTGCCAGAGCATTGATTAATAATCCTTCCTTGGTTTTTGCAGATGAACCCACTGGCAACTTAGACAGCACTAATGCCAATGCCCTACATGAACTATTTATCAAATTAAGAAATGAATTACAACAAAGTTTTTTAATAGTAACACACAATGAATCCTTAGCTCAAATGAGCAACCGTACTTTACAAATGAAGGATGGAAAAATGATTTAAAACCTACACTCTTGGTTTCCAAGGTTGGTCTGGAATTCCTTTAATATGACCAACATATCTAGCTAATACAAATAAATAATCACTCAAGCGATTTAAATATTTAATCACTGTTGGATCCACAAATAAGGATTCTTCTTGCAAATTCACGCACCATCTTTCAGCTCTTCTGCAAACGCAACGAGCAATATGGGCAGTTGAAATTGCTTGATGCCCCACGGGTAAGATAAATGATTTCATAGGTTCTAAAACCTCGTTCATGCTATCCATGTGTTGTTCTAAAAAAACAATATCTTCTTCTTTTAAATCGGGGATTTTTAAATTGGATTCTTTTTCTGGATCACAAGCCAAAGAGGATCCTACGGTAAATAATCGATCCTGAACCTCTCCCAGTACTTTTTTGATCGTAGCATCTTCAAGCAAATCACTTAAGAGTCCAATGAAGGAATTTAATTCATCCACAGTTCCATAAGATTCAATACGAATATGGCTTTTAGGAACCCGAGTCCCACCTATCAGTGAAGTTTTACCTTCATCACCAGCTTTAGTGTAAATTTTCATGCTTTGCTTTATGACCACAAAACTAACAAATTAAAATTCAGTATTACATTAAAAAAGCCCTCCATTGGAAGGCTTCTTAATAAAATGTTGACTAATTAAATGTTAGTTATGATTTTTGTTCAACGTGTCGGTTTCAATGTTCCCATCTCTTAAACGAACCACACGATGCGCATATTGAGCAATATCTTCCTCATGGGTTACTAAAATTACAGTATTTCCTGAAGAATGAATTTTACCAAACAATTCCATCACTTCTACCGACGTTTTAGAGTCTAAATTTCCAGTGGGTTCATCTGCTAATAATATAGATGGGTTATTCACTAACGCACGCGCAATCGCCACACGTTGAATTTGACCTCCACTTAATTCATTTGATTTATGATGACTTCTTTCTGCTAAACCCACTTTTTCTAAAGCTGCCATTGCTCTTTCAATTCTTTCTTTTTTTGAGATCCCTGCATATACCAGTGGCAACGCTACATTTTCTGCTGCTGATAAACGAGGTAATAAATTAAATTGTTGAAACACAAATCCAATTTCGATATTTCTTATACCCGCTAATTCATCATCTGTCATTTTACTCACATCATGTCCATTTAAATTATACATCCCTTTAGTGGGAGAATCTAAACAACCTAAAATGTTCATCAATGTACTTTTTCCACTACCCGAAGGCCCCATTAGTGCAACATATTCATTCGCATTAATATCAAGATTGATTCCTTTTAAAACTGGAATTGCTTGATTGGCCATGAAATAGCTTTTTTGTAAATCCCTTAATTGAATCACTGAAGACATGTTCTTTTATTTTTGTATGACTTTGGGAACGGTTATAAATGTTCCATTTTGATCAGGTGCGTTTTGTAGTGCATCTTCCCTTGATATTGAACCTTCAATCACATCAGAACGCAATACATTAAAAGTGTTACCCATATGCATCAAAGGTGCTGTTCCTGTGGTATCTAATTCGTTAAGCTTTTCGACAAACCCCACTAAATCTTGCATATCCGACACTAATTGATCCATTTTTTCTGGTGCTACGTTAAGCCTGGACAAATGTGCTAAATGTGTGACTAAGGATTGATCAACTTGCATAACACAAATGTAAACCAAAGCTTTCAACCCCCAAGCTGCTTTTGTTAAAAGGTCCAAAGACACAATCAGTGGCAAAAAAATTAGCAGAAAATACAAAATTTTTTTGAAAATAGTTGCATAACTAACTAATTTTACCAAAAGCTTTTCATATGCAACGTTCTATCAAAAATCTAGTGGTTTTAGGAAGTGGTGTGATGGGTTCTCGAATCGCTTGTCATTTTGCAGGCGTGGGTGTGCAAGTATTGTTGTTAGATAGAGTGACACCGGGTGCAGAGGAAAGTACACAACCTAAAGAAAGAAATCATTTTGTAAATGATTCTTTGCAAACAGCTATCAAATCAAACCCCTCGCCTTTATTTTTATCAAAATATGCATCTCTAATAAGTACCGGTAATTTTACCGATGACATATCACAAATTTCAAAAGCGGATTGGATTATAGAAGTTGTCGTAGAAAGATTAGATATTAAAAAAATGATTTATGATGAAGTGGAAAAGTATAGAAAGCCTGGCACATTAGTCAGCTCTAATACTTCAGGTATTCCTATTCATTTAATGGCAGAAGGCAGAAGCGAAGATTTTCAAAAACATTTTTGCGGCACTCACTTTTTTAATCCCCCACGATATTTGAGATTACTGGAAATAATTCCTACTCCAAAAACCGATCTTAGCGTCATTGATTTTCATATGCATTACGGAGATGTTTTCTTAGGAAAAACGACCGTATTGTGCAAAGATACTCCTGCATTCATTGCTAACAGAGTAGGTGTTTTTAGTATGATGAGCGTGCTTCACATCATGGAAAAATTAAATTTATCCATAGATGAAATAGAAAGCATAACAGGTCCCATTATGGGCCGTCCAAAATCGGCTACTTTTAGAACTGCAGATGTCGTTGGAATTGATACATTGGTAAAAGTAGCAAAAGGCGTCGCTGATAACTGCCCCAACGATGAAGCAAAACAAATTTTCAACTTACCTATTTGGTTAGAAAAAATGGTTGCAAATAATTGGCTAGGGGATAAAACAGGTCAAGGATTTTTTAAGAAAACAAAATCTGCTGCAGGCAAGGAAATTTTAACACTCAATCTTTCCACTTTTGAATACCAAACAAGAACCAAACCAAAATTTGCTTCCATAGGTGTAGCAAAAGCTATGGAGAATTTACCTGATAGATTAAGAAGTTTATATGCAGCCAATGACAAAGCGGGTGATTTTGTGCGCGCATTTCATCATCATTTATTTT
>JAFMJX010000182.1 GCA_017853235.1 Chitinophagaceae bacterium
ACAAGGAACTGCAGTAATTTTTTACTTGACATATTTTTATTTGTTTAAGTGATGCAAAGAAACAAAATTTATTGATTACTTATTTTATGTTTTTGTTAACAAATTATCAATATATTTTAATACAGAGTTATATATATAATATATTTATATAATATATGTCCAAATTCACCCTCTAAAACTCCAATTTACTAACGATGGTAAGAATTTTCTGTTTCATTTTCTCTTTCCTTATCGTAGGCTTTAATAATGGCTTTGACCAATTTATGTCTTACCACATCTTCTTCATCTAACTCAATGTGTGCTATTCCATCAATATTTTTTAAAATTCGAGACGCTTTTTCTAAACCACTTTTTTGATTTCTGGGTAAATCAACTTGAGTGGGGTCACCAGTAATGATGGCTTTTGCATTTGCACCAATTCTTGTTAAAAACATTTTGATTTGCAAATCGTTTGCATTTTGTGATTCATCTAAAATGATGAAAGCATTATCTAATGTTCTTCCACGCATGTAGGCGAGTGGGGCAATTTCTATAGTACGAGTGGACATATAATATCCCAATTTATCTGCAGGAATCATATCGTCTAATGCATCGTATAAAGGGCGTAAATAGGGATCAATTTTTTCCTTTAAATCACCAGGCAAAAATCCTAAGCTTTCCCCAGCTTCTACAGCAGGTCTTGTTAAAATAATTTTTTTGACTAATTTATTTTTTAAGGCTCGCACGGCTAATGCTACTGCAGTATATGTTTTACCTGTACCTGCTGGTCCAATGGCAAAAACAATATCATTTTTATCTGCTGCTTGAACCATCTTTTTTTGATTCGCTGTTCTTGCGCGAACTGTTTTTCCATTAGGTCCAAATACCAAAACTTCATTTGGATTTTGTTCTACAAAATGATCAATGACTTCGGCATCGTCTCCTCCTAAAATTTGTTCAAAATAATTTTCACTTAAATGTCCGTTGCGTTCCATGTATTGAATGATCAACGCAATTTTTTCCTTGGCTAACTCAATTTGTTCAGGGGAGCCACTTAATTTTATTTGTGTCCCGCGAGATAAAATTTTTAATAAAGGGAATTTCTTTTTTAGAATATCAAATTTGTTATTGTTAACACCAAAAAAATCAATGGGATTAACTGTTTCGAGGTTGATGATGGTTTCAGTCAATGGATTTATTTTTATAGGTTAGTAGATAAAAAATGAGCCTAACACAATTTAATTTATCATGACCGTATATACCAATTTTAAATACCCACACTTGTGGATTACTTTATAAGATAATATTCTGGTAATATTTCATGGAAGCTCAGGAGAAAAAGCGAATGCTCAGGTCCTAAAGTAGGATCAAATTGATTAGGATAATTAAAATGATTTAAGTGTAGCAATCATTTGTATTGGATCAGCGGCTTTAAATACAGTGGTGCCAGCAACTAATACATCGGCGCCAGATTGAATTAAATCTTTTGCATTATGTTCGGTCACCCCTCCATCAATTTCTATGAGTGCAGAAGCTCCGGCTTCTTTGATAATTTGTTTTAAGGCACGCACTTTTTCATAAGTGTGTTCTATGAATTTTTGTCCACCAAATCCTGGGTTAACACTCATAATACATACTAAGTCGATGTCCTTAATAACATCTTTTAAGACAGCTACAGGAGTTGCAGGATTTAATGCAACTCCCGCTTTCATTCCTTGTGCTTTAATTTGTTGTAAGGTACTATGCAAATGTGGGCAGGCTTCCTGATGTACAGTTAAAATATCGGCTCCTGCTTTTTTAAATGCGGCAATGTATTTTTCGGGTTCCACAATCATTAAATGCACATCGCAAATTTTAGTGGTTGCTTTTCTGATTTGTTCTATAACAGGTAGGCCATAACTTATATTGGGAACAAACACGCCATCCATGACATCTAAATGAAAATATTCGGCTTCACTCATATTCAGCATCTCACATGCTTTACCTAATTGTAAAAAATCGGCAGCTAATAAAGAAGGAGCAATGATGGCCATGTTTTGGATTTGTGACAAAGTTCCTCATTTTTTCTAAAAAATGGGAATAAAATATGACATATTTATGACTTTAATTGGGTTTCGCTAATGTGTAAATATTTACTTTTGCCAACATTCATAAAATATATAATTGAAGTCCTTATGAAAAAATATTTCATGTCCTTATTCGTTTTTGCTTTTGTTGTAGGTGCTCATGCGCAAGCCGATTCAGTTTTATTTGCAGGTGAAAAACACTTTAAAAATATACATCAACTCACTTTTGGTGGTGATAATGCAGAAGCTTATTGGAGTTTTGATAGTAAGAGAATTACATTTCAAAGAACAAACCCTAAAGAAGGATTATTGTGTGATCAAATTTTTATGGGTAAAGTGCCTACTTTATTGACAGATAGTTTTAAGTATAAATTAATAAGTGGCGGAAAGGGACGTACTACTTGTTCCTATTTTTTACCGGATGGCAAACACATTATATATGCTTCTACTTTTAAAGGAGGGGATGATTGCCCTCCAGCAGTGGATCGTGCAAAATATGGCAACAAATATATTTGGCCTTTATATAATACCTATGACATTTTTATGGCAGATACCAACGGCCATGTGATAAAACAATTAACCACTGCAAAAGGGTATGACGCAGAAGCTACATTATCTTATGATGGAAAGAAAATGATTTATTGCAGTGATAAAGAGGGAGATTTAGATTTATATGTAATGGATCTTGCAACAGGCAAAGAGAAAAAAGTGACGAATACTTTAGGGTATGACGGGGGTGCATGGTTTAGTCCAGATGGTACTAAAATTGTGTGGAGAGCAAGTCGTCCTAAAACTGAGGCAGAAGTGGAAGAGTATAAGTCTTTATTAAAAGAAGGTATGGTGGCACCTACTAATATGGAAGTATTTATAGCAAATGCAGATGGATCCAATGCGAAACAAATTACACATTTTGGTCAAGCTAATTGGGCGCCAAACTTTACCCCAGATGGTAAGCATATCATATTTTGTAGTAACCATGAATATAAAAGAGGATTCCCTTTTAATATGTATTTAATAGATTTAGAGGGCAATGGTTTAGAAAAAATTAGTAGAGACAGAGGGTTTGATGCTTTTCCTATGTTTAGCCCAGATGGTAAAAAAATTATTTTCGCATCTAATCGAAATAATGGGGGTACCAGAGATACCAATTTATTTGTAGCAGATTGGGTAGATTAATTTGGGTTCGTTTTAATTAGGAGGCCACTTTTTTTAAGAGTGTCTTCATTTTTCTTTGATAAAGTTGTAATTTACAATTCAATCAAATAATACCAAATATGGCTACAGGCTTATTACATCTACATAATTTATTAAGATGGGTGATATTGATCACACTGTTTTTGAGCATTTATAAATTATGGTCCAAGCAAAATGCACTGGGAGTGAGTAAAATTTTATTAATAAGTGCACATACTACATTAATACTAGGCTTGTATCAGTATATAACTGGAGCTGTGGGGTTACAACTCATTAAAGCTGCAGGTATGGGAGCCGCAATGAAAGATGCTGCAACTCGTTTTTGGGCCGTAGAGCATATTTTTTCGATGGTTTTAGCCATTTCTTTAATCACCATTGGGCATGTGAAGTATAAAAAATCAAACCAATCTGGGGCAACAATGGTGTTGTACATCATAGCTCTTTTAATTATTTTATCGGCTATTCCTTGGCCTTTTAGGGCAGGAATTGGTCGTCCTTGGTTTCCAGGGGTTGGATAATTCCAAATACAAGGAAATTAGGAGTGGGGCTTATTGTATAAATCATTGAAAATCAATATATTTTAACGGGGAGACGGTGTTTCCCCGTTTATTTTGCCATTTTTTGAATATTTCGGGGTGAATTTTTCATAATTCCATTCATTTCCATATCTTTGCAACCCCAAAATAAGTATGTCAAAACAAC
>JAFMJX010000183.1 GCA_017853235.1 Chitinophagaceae bacterium
AGTTGCATTAAAATCTACTTTAGTGGCAATTCCATATCTAATATCAGCACCCATTCTTGCCGCTTGCTTTTCAAAATTAACCATCATTTCAGGCCCTTGAATTCCATCTGGGAATCCTGGATAATTTTCAACTTCGGTCGTGATAGTTAATTGACCGCCAGGTTGAATCCCTTGGTATAATAAAGGTTTCATATTTGCTCTAGCTGCATAAATGGCAGCAGTATATCCTGCAGGTCCAGAACCTATAATTAAAATGCTTACTTTTTCTGTTTCCATAATCTATCTTTTAAAAAAAAGCCCCGTCTAATCCTTAGATAGATGGGGCTTAAATTAATTATTTTTATTATTAGCCCAAATATGCCTTTAATGCATTGCTATATCTTGCTTTTTGTAAACGTTTAATAGCACGTTCTTTAATTTGTCTAATTCTTTCTTTCGTTAAATCATACTTGATGCCAATTTGTTCAATGGTAACTCCATTTTCCCCATCTAATCCAAAATAGGCATTCACAATTTCTGCCTCTCTAGGGCTCAATGATTTGAGTACGCGACGTATTTCTTCTCTTAAAGAATCTTTCATCACATCTTCGTCTGTTTCATCTCCCCCTTTTAATAAATCACCCATAGCAACATCTTCTGCTTCATGCACTGGAGCATCTAATGAAGTATGACGTGTATTACTTTGAAAGATATTATTAATTTCGGTTTCGGACATCTCTAAAATTCCAGCTAATTCTTCGGTTGATGGTTCACGCTCATGTTCTTGTTCAAAAGCCATATAAGCTTTGTTGGCCTTATTGTATGTTCCAATTTTATTTTGAGGCAAACGAACCAGACGACCTTGTTCGGCTAATGCTTGTAATATGGATTGACGAATCCACCATACAGCGTATGAAATGAATTTAAAACCTTTGGTTTCATCAAAACGTTGTGCGGCCTTGATTAAACCTAAGTTACCTTCATTTATTAAATCACTCAAGGACAAACCTTGGTGTTGGTATTGTTTAGCTACAGAAACCACGAAACGTAAGTTAGCTTGTACTAACTTATCTAATGCACGTTGATCGCCCATTTTAATACGTTGCGCTAAAGTGGTTTCCTCTTCAGGATTGATCATAGAGATTTTTGAAATCTCTTGCAAATACTTTTCAACTGCTTGCGAATCTCTGTTGGTAATCTGTGTAGCAATTTTGAGCTGCCTCATGCAAAGAATTTATTTAATTGTATAACGTTAAAATACCTAAAAAAGTATGTCTAACAAAAAGTCAATATATGAAAATATAAACTAATGTCGGTCGGCAAAGGTACCATTTTAGGATTAATTTAGCAAATATTGATTATAAAGCCTTTAGGCCGGTTTTAGGGGATAAAAAAAGACCTATTTATCCCATTTTTAAGGGAGAATATCCTACTTGAGATTTATCTTCGTGGCATGATTG
This sequence comes from Chitinophagaceae bacterium, assembly GCA_017853235.1. Taxonomy (GTDB): domain Bacteria; phylum Bacteroidota; class Bacteroidia; order Chitinophagales; family Chitinophagaceae; genus Sediminibacterium. Next base: position 1,440 of record JAFMJX010000183.1, read on the forward strand.
ATTATAGATCAGATACAGTGACCCAACCTACCCCTGCCATGTTGGCTTTCATGCAACAAGCCCCCGTAGGTGACGATGTTTTTGGGGATGATCCCACAGTGAATGCTTTAGAAGTCAAAACTGCCCAAATGTTTGGTATGGAAGCAGGTTTATTTTGTCCTAGTGGCACTATGACCAACCAATTGGCAATTAAAACCCATACTCAAGCTGGGGATGAAGTGATTTGTGAAGAATTATCACATATATACCAATATGAAGGTGGTGGTATTGCATTCAATTCGGGTTGTTCGGTAAAGTTGCTACAGGGGAATCGTGGCAGAATTACAGCTCAACAGGTGGAAGCTGGTATAAACCCCGAAGATGTCCACAAACCCATTACTTCCTTAGTGAGCCTGGAAAATACCTGTAATCGTGGCGGAGGTGCTTGTTACGAATGGTCAGAAATGCAAGCCATTCAAAAAGTAACCAAAGCGTATCACTTACCATTGCATTTGGATGGAGCAAGAATTTTTAATGCAATCGTATACAAAAAGGAAGACCCTCGTCAATACGGAACTGTTTTTGATTCCATTTCTATATGTCTAAGTAAAGGCTTAGGTGCTCCTGTTGGAAGTGTTTTATTAGGGAACGCTTCATTTATAAAAAAAGCGAGACGTTGGAGAAAAGTTTTAGGAGGCGGCATGCGTCAAGCTGGATATATTGCAGCGGCAGGTATTTATGCACTCGATCATCATATAGATAGATTAGCAAATGATCATTACAAAGCATTACAGTTAAAAGAAGCCTTGTTAAAAAAAGACTTCGTATCTGAAGTATTGCCTGTTGAAACAAATATTGTGATTGCTCATATACAAGGGAAATATACCCCAGCCACTTTAGTAAAAATATTGAAAGAAAAAAATATTTTATGTATTGCGATGTCCCCTACGCAAGTTAGATTTGTATTGCATTTAGACATCAGTGATGACCAATTAAACGAAACATTGGAAGTCCTACAAAGCTTATAAAAGCAAAGGAGAAAGTAATATTATGTTAGAAAGAATGAATCCTACCAACACTCAAGCTTGGTTTGTATTAAAAAAACATTTTGAAGATGAGATGAGTCGCAAACACATGAAAGATTTGTTTGCCAATGACCCAAAAAGATTTGAACAATATTCCATTCAAACTACTGATATATTATTTGATTATTCAAAAAATATAATCACTGAAAAAACCATGCAGTTGTTATTACAATTAGCCGAAGAATGTGGTTTATCAAAAGCAATAGATGCTCAGTTTCAAGGCAAAGCCATCAATGAAACAGAAAATAGAGCTGTATTACATACCGCACTTCGTAATCGAAGCGGATCCCCTGTTTTAGTGAATGAGCAAGATGTGATGCCAGAAATTAATCGTGTCTTAAAACAAATGAAAACTTTTTGCCAAAGCATTCACCATGGAGAACATGTAGGATTTACTGGAAAAAAAATCAACACGATAGTAAACATTGGCATTGGCGGTAGTGACTTAGGTCCGGTCATGGTAACAGAAGCTTTAAAACCTTATTGGGTGGAAGGTATGCAAGTTTACTTTGTGAGTAATGTGGATGGTACTCATATTGCTGAAACATTAAAAAAAGTAAAGGCAGACGAAACCTTATTCTTAATTGCTTCTAAAACTTTTACCACGCAAGAAACTATGACCAATGCACATACTGCACGTTCTTGGTTTCTAGAAAAAGCCTTAGATGAAAAACACATAGCCACTCATTTTGTTGCATTAAGTACCAACGAAAAAGAAGTGAATGCTTTTGGAATTAGCAGTAAAAATATGTTTGAATTTTGGGATTGGGTGGGTGGACGCTATTCTTTATGGAGCGCTATTGGTTTGTCTATAGCATTAACCATTGGATATGACCATTTTGAATCTTTATTACAAGGTGCTCATGAAGCGGATAATCACTTTAAAAACACACCTGCAGATAAAAACATTCCTATCATCATGGCTTTATTAGGAATTTGGTACACCAATTTTTTTGGTGCACAAAGTGAAGCCATACTCCCCTATGATCAATATATGCACCGATTTGCAGCTTACTTTCAACAAGGAAATATGGAAAGTAATGGAAAATATATTGATCGAAAAGGAACAGCAGTAAATTATGCAACAGGGCCTGTTATATGGGGAGAACCCGGCACCAATGGACAACATGCCTTTTACCAATTAATTCATCAAGGGACTTTATTAATCCCTTGTGATTTTATAGCACCCGCAATTAGCCACAACCCTATTGGAGATCATCATGATAAATTATTAAGCAATTATTTTGCACAAACGGAAGCTTTACTGAATGGAAAAACTAATGCAGAAGTAGTAGAGGAATTAAAATCAGCTAAAAAAACAGCAAAAGAAATTGAACGTTTAGCTCCTTTTAAAGTATTTACAGGAAACAAACCCACGAATTCTTTTTTAATAAAACAATTGACACCATCTACTTTAGGATTT
>JAFMJX010000184.1 GCA_017853235.1 Chitinophagaceae bacterium
GTGGTAAAGTTTTTAACCACTTTATAGAATTTTTATAACTACAATGTTCGCTCCACATACCACTAAAAGCGCATAACTCGGTAAAATTAGGAGTGCGTCCTAATTTTTGTTTGATGCTTTCAAATTCTTCTGCAGTTAATCTTAATTGTTGGGCTGTTTTTACAGTGATTTCCATTCGAAATAATTATACTATTTAATAGATGACGCGAAGTTACAAAAGGGAGATAGAAGTGTGTTCTTGAATTACCAACATCCAAGCACCCTAAATGTGTATGACCCAAAAATTGATTTTTATTGAAAATCAAGTAATTGCGTAAATTATTAATATTATATTAATTTTATATATTTATATTTTATCCATATTTTACATTTTTTATGAACATTGATGGTCAAAATTTATAATTAAATCTTATTTTCGTGCCAGAATTAAGAAAATTAGAGCATTTAAATAATATTATATATTTTATTAATACTTAAAAATCCAACCCTATGTCAGTATCTAAGTTAGAGTACATTTGGCTTGATGGTTACAAACCCACTCAGTCTTTAAGAAGTAAAACAAAAATTGAAAAAAATTTTAGTGGAAAATTAGAAGATTGCGATATGTGGTGTTTTGATGGTTCTAGTACCGAACAAGCGCCAGGTGGTTCGAGCGACTGTTTGTTAAAACCAGTTTTTATTTGTCCAGATCCTCAACGTAAAAATGCTTTCTTAGTAATGTGTGAAGTGTTAAGTTCCGATGGAACTCCACATGAATCTAATGGTCGTGCAACCATTGATGATGATGATAATGATTTTTGGTTTGGTTTTGAACAAGAATATTTTTTATGGAATCCTGCCACCAACAAACCTTTAGGTTTCCCTGAAGGTGGTTATCCAGGACCACAAGGTCCATACTATTGTTCAGTAGGGGCTAACAATGCATTTGGTAGAAATATTGTTGAAGAACACTTAGATGCTTGTATTGAAGCGGGTTTGAACATTGAGGGAATCAATGCTGAAGTAGCTGCAGGACAATGGGAATTCCAAATATTTTCAAAAGGTGCTAAAGAAGCAGGAGATCAAATTTGGATTGCTCGTTACTTATTAGAAAGAATTGGCGAAACCTATGGTGTATCAATTAACTGGCATTGTAAACCATTAGGTACTTTAGATTGGAATGGTTCTGGTATGCATGCAAACTTCTCTAACACTACATTAAGAACATGTGGTAAGAAAGAAGTGTATGAAACAATTTGTGAATCTTTCCGTCCATTTGTAAAAGAACATATCGAAGTTTATGGTGCTGATAACCATTTACGTTTAACTGGTAAACACGAAACAGCTTCCATTCATGATTTCTCTTTTGGAGTTTCTGATAGAGGTGCAAGTATTCGTATCCCTATTGGTGCAGTAGAAAAAGGATGGAAAGGATGGTTAGAAGATCGTCGTCCAAATTCTGCAGCTGATCCTTACAAAGTAGCAGCAAGAATCATAAAAACTGTAAAAACTGCAAAAGTTTAATTGCCGTTTTTTAAAGATAATGTGTTCGTAACTAGTGTTTTGAATCAAAATCCCCCATTTTGGGGGATTTTTTGTTGATTACTCCTCCCAAAATGACGCTACCTTTAGCACTTTACTAATATTTAAATAAAGTATATATGTCATTAAGAACAGATGCCGTAAAACATGTGAGTCATGAAAAAGCAGCTTCTCCAGATGTTAGAGCTACTAAAATTACTGCCATATTTGGTGAAAGTGTTTTTAGTATTAAAGTTGCAAGAGAATTTTTGAGTGACGAAGCGTATAAAAGTTTATTAAATAGTTTTAAAGGTTCTAAAAAAATTGATCGTGCTGTCGCAAGTCAAATTGCAACTGGTATAAGAGCATGGGCTGAAAGCAAAGGAGTGACACACTACACACACTGGTTTCAACCATTAACTGGAAGTACTGCCGAAAAACATGATTCGTTTTTTACATTAAAATCGGATGGTACTGCAATTGAAGAATTTGACGGCGCCGCATTAATTCAACAAGAACCAGATGCTTCTTCTTTCCCAAGTGGAGGATTGAGAGCTACATTTGAAGCAAGAGGATATTCTGCATGGGACCCTTCTTCTCCCCCCTTTATTATAGAAATTGGAAATGGAAAAACATTATGTATTCCTACCATATTTGTTTCTTATACTGGTGAGTCTTTAGATTACAAAGCACCTTTAATGAAAGCAACAGAAGCTTTAAATAAAGCTGCAGTAACAGTATGTAATTATTTTGATAAGAACGTAAATAAAGTCACCCCTACTCTTGGCTGGGAACAAGAATATTTTGTAATTGATGAAGCTCTTGTAAATGCTCGTCCCGATTTAATACAATGTGGGAGAACTGTTTTTGGCGCGGCACCTGCAAAAGGACAGCAATTAGAAGATCATTACTTTGGATCCATTCCAGAAAGAGTTTATGCATTTATGCGCGACTTCGAAAATGAATCTTACAAATTAGGTATTCCATTAAGAACTCGACATAATGAAGTAGCCCCTGCTCAATTTGAGTGTGCTCCTATTTTTGAAGAAGTAAATATTGCAGTGGATCATAACATTTTATTAATGGATGTGATGACTCGTATTGCTAAGAGACATAAGTTAGTGGTTTTGTTACATGAAAAACCTTTTGCAGGAATTAATGGAAGTGGTAAACATAATAACTGGAGCTTAGCAACCGATACGGGTGTGAATTTATTAGCACCAGGTAAAACCCCTAAGACCAATTTAATGTTCCTTACTTTTTTTGTAAATACCATTAAAGCGGTTCATGACTATGCCGATATATTAAGAGCTAGTATTGCTTCTGCTTCAAATGATTTTCGCTTAGGCGCTAATGAAGCACCGCCTGCAATTATTTCAGTATTCGTAGGTGAATACCTCACCAAGGTATTGCAAGATGTGGAATCAAGAGTGGGAACTAAATTTGATGAACAAGATGAAGCTATTTTAAAATTAGATTTACACAGAAGTATTCCTGAACTTTTGTTAGACAATACTGATCGTAACAGAACTTCTCCTTTTGCATTTACTGGTAACAAATTTGAATTCCGTGCTGTAGGATCTACTGCGAACTGTAGTCATCCTATGACTATCTTGAACACCATTGTTGCTGATACTTTAGTAAAATTTGCTCAGGAAGTAGATGCTTTAATAGAGAAAGGTGATAAAAAGGAAATTGCTATTATGCAAGTGATCCAAAAATATATTGTATCTAGCAAAAAGATTTTATTTGAAGGAGATGGATACAGCGAAGAGTGGCATAAGGAAGCTGAAAAAAGAGGTTTACCTAATTTAAAAACAACTCCTGTTGCTTTAGATGCAATGGTCACCGAAAAAGCGAAAAAATTATTTAAGGATAATAATATTTATACGCACAGTGAATTAGAAGCTCGTTATGAAATTGAATTAGAGAAGTACATCAAGAAAGTGCAAATAGAAGCTCGTATTATGGGCGACTTAGCGACCAATCATATTATCCCTGCTGCTATTAAATATCAAAATGAATTGTTGAAAAATGTAAGCTTACTTCGTGAAGCTGCTTTGCCTGAAAAATTATATAAAGGCCAGTTGACTTTATTAAAAGACGTAAGCACTCATATTCAACAAGTATATGATAATGTGCATGCGATGGTAGAAGAAAGAAAAGTCGCAAATAATATTGAACATTCAAGAGACAAAGCCATAGCATACGAATCCAAAGTAAAAGCACAATACTTTGATAAAATTCGTTACCACGTGGATAAATTGGAACAGTTGGTAGATGATGAATTATGGACCCTACCTAAATACCGAGAACTTTTATTCTTAAGATAAACTTATTCCCCAGAGGTAATGTTCCCCCAAAAAACAAGCAAAAGGTCCCGATAGCTCGGGACCTTTTTAATTCATTAGATAATTTTTTC
>JAFMJX010000185.1 GCA_017853235.1 Chitinophagaceae bacterium
CTCCTCGTTTGAATGCTTTTGGTCTTAAAATGGACAAACATGATGGCATGGTTTGGATTCCTGGTGGATCTTTTGTTATGGGAGGGAATAATCAACAAGCAAGAAAGGATGAGTATCCTAAACATAAAGTGCAAGTTTCCGGATTTTATATGGATGCCACCGAAGTGACCAATGAGCAGTTTGAAGCATTTGTCAAAGCAACTGGATATATAACAACTGCCGAAAAGGATGTGGATTGGAATGAAATCAAAAAACAATTACCAGCAAATACGCCTAAACCTGATGATTCTTTATTAAAGGCAGCATCCTTAGTATTTCAAAAAACAACTGGAGAAGTAAACTTAAACGATTACAGTCAATGGTGGAGATGGACCAAAGGGGCTAATTGGAGACATCCTAGTGGACCTCAATCTGATATTGTAGGTAAAGAAAAATATCCAGTCACGCATGTAAGTTGGGATGATGCAAATGCTTATTGTAAATGGGCTGGAAAAAGATTACCTACCGAAGCCGAATGGGAATTTGCAGCAAGGGGTGGATTGGTTAACAATATTTATAGTTGGGGGAATGACTTTGATGAAAATGGAATGGCCCATTGTAATTTTTGGCAAGGTAATTTTCCTTATTTAAATACCAATAAAGATGGCTTTATTGGAGCAGCGCCTGTAAAATCGTTTACTGCAAATAAATATGGTTTGTATGATATGGCAGGAAATGTATGGGAATGGTGTGCCGATTTCTATAATAATACCTATTATGCTCAATTAAGCAAACAGCCTATTTCCAAAAACCCCCAAGGCCCCTCTAAAAGTTATGACCCTGATGAACCTACCATTCCTAAAAGAGTGATGCGCGGTGGATCTTATTTATGTAATGATTCCTATTGCAGTGGGTATCGTGTTTCCGCTCGCATGAAAAGTTCGCCTGATTCTGGAATGGAACATTTAGGATTTAGATGTGTCGCTGATAAAGACAAATAATTTTTTAGTATTTAAAATAAATAGGGTTTAAAAAACAAATAAGATTCAGATTTATCAATTTTAATTTCAAACAACTCATGCGTTCATTATTTATAATTGCTTTCGTTTTTTTACAAATTTCTTCACAAGCACAAAATATTTTCTCTACAGGAGAGCCTCTTAAAATAGATGTAGAAAAGTTATTGAATGCTAAATTAAAAATCACTTCCAACGATCCTACAGCCAACTCGGTATATCAAGCCTTAATCAAAAAAGCGGATGAGGTTTTAAAATTGAAACCTAGGAGTGTGATGGATAAAACAGATATCCCGCCTAGTGGAAGCAAACATGATTATGTAAGTTTGGCTCCCTATTGGTGGCCAGATCCTGCCCAACCCAAAGGCTTACCCTATATTAAAAAAGATGGTTTGATCAATCCTGAAGTTAAAAACTTCCCCGATAAGGAACATATGCCCAAACTATGCGAGCAAGTATATTTATTAGGGCTGGCTTATTATTTTAGTGGAAATGAGAACTATGCACAAAAAGCAACGGAATTATTAAGTGTGTGGTTTATTGATACAGCAACAAGAATGAACCCCAATTTAAACTTTGCTCAAATGGTGAAGGGGATTAATAATGGAAGGGGCACGGGAATTATTGATACTAGGCATTTTAATTTTGCCATTGATGGTATTCATTTAATTGAATCATCAAAATATTGGACCAAAGATAAAAGTCAAGCAACTAAAAAATGGTTTACAGAATTTTTATATTGGTTGGACAATAGCCCCAATGGTGTAGAGGAAAAGTTAACTAAAAACAATCATGGTGTTTGGTATGACGCCCAATGTTTAGGAATTGCTTTGTATGTAGATAACAAAAAGATGGCTCATGATATTGTAAAAAGGGCATTCGTAAGATTGGATGAACAAAGTAACTCAGATCATTTATTCCCGCTTGAAATGGAAAGAACCAATTCTTTGCATTATTCTACTTTTAATTTAGTTGCTTTTAGTGTGGTGGCTCAACTTGCTGAAAAAATTGGTATTAATTTTTGGGAAACCGAAACGGAACATCATCATTCTTTACGTAAAGCCTATTATGCTTTATTGCCTTATCTTAAAAAGGAGAAAGAATGGACATTGCAAGAAATTACACCTTTCAATATTCAAGATGGGAATGTAGTTTTATATTATGCGTATAAAAAATTAAATTGCAAAGATTGTTTAGATGTCATTAAAAAAAATGCAGGAGAAAACTATTCTTATTTATTAATACAACTTTTATAATTAAAAATATTATTTATGATCAGTTTTGGAGTTCAAAATAAACTTGCTTTAGTCACAGGGTGTTCAAGAGGTATTGGTTTAGCCATTGCTGAAGCCTTAGCGCAAGCTGGTGCTGATATTATTGGAGTTTCTAATAGTATGCCTGCTTCGGGAAGTGAAGTGGAAAAAGTGGTGAAAGCAGCAGGGAGACAATTTTATCCTTATGCTGTTGATTTTTCAAATAGAGAAGCCTTATATCTATTTCTTGATAAAGTAAAAGCGGATCATCCTCGTATTGATATTTTGATTAACAATGCAGGCAATATAATGCGAAAACCGGCTGCTGAACATCCAGACGAATATTGGGATAAAATCATGGAAATTAATTTAAATGCTCAGTTTGTCATTACGCGTGAAATAGGAAAAAGAATGGTGGCAAATAAGTATGGTAAAATTGTTTTCACTTGTTCGTTGTTAAGTTTTCAAGGAGGTATCAATGTTCCTGGTTATGCAGCAAGCAAAGGAGCGCTTAATTCTTTATTAAAAGCATTCGCAAATGAGTGGGCTGTTCATGGGGTAAATGTCAATGGTGTAGCTCCTGGATATATAGAAACGGACAATACGGAACAGTTAAGAGCAGATCCGGATCGTAGTGCCTCTATTTTATCTCGTATTCCTGCAGGAAGATGGGGTAAAGCTTCCGATTTAGCCGGCGCTTATGTATTTTTGAGTGCTCCAGCTTCTGATTATATGAATGGTTCAATCATTACGGTAGATGGGGGTTGGATGGGAAGATAAAAAAGGGAGCCACTAAAATTAGGAGTCATATTTTAAAAGTATAAATCAATAAAATCAATGGAAATAAGATTTCAAAATAGTCCTTTAGAGACTAGCAAAATGAATACTGCCGAATTAAGGGCTCATTTTTTAATTACCGAACTAATGCAAGCGGGTAAATTAAAATTAGTGTATTCTCATTATGATCGTATGATTGTGGGTGGGGTGGTTCCAACAGCGACTCCAATTGAATTACCCAATGAATCGGAATTAAGAGCCAATTATTTTTTAGAGCGACGTGAATTAGGAATTATTAATGTTGGAGGGAAAGGTACTGTACTTGCGGATGGAGTAAAATATGAAATTGAAAAATTAGAATGTGTGTATCTTGGAAAGGGGACACAAAAAGTTCAGTTTGAAAGTCATGATGCAACTGCACCTGCACAATTTTATATATTGTCAGTTCCTGCTCATCAAACTTATCCTAATACAAAAATGACTAAAGAACAAGCTTCTCCAGTGAACTTAGGAGAGTTAGCTACTTCAAATAAACGTACTATTTACAAATACATACATAATGATGGAATTCAAAGTTGTCAATTGGTGATGGGCTTAACTACTTTGGAAGAAGGATGTGTTTGGAATTCAGTTCCACCGCACACCCATACCAGACGCATGGAAGCTTATTTTTACTTTGATATTCATGAAGCACACAGGGTCATGCATTTTATGGGAGAGCCTCAAGAAACGCGTCATGTGGTTATTGGAAATAATGAAGCAGTGTTGTCGGCTCCATGGAGTATGCATTTTGGTGTGGGAACTGCTAATTATGGTTTTATTTGGGGAATGGCTGGAGAAAATAAAGAATTTACTGATATGGATCCAGTTCCTATTGCTACCATTAAATA
>JAFMJX010000186.1 GCA_017853235.1 Chitinophagaceae bacterium
TAATACTGTCCTAGAAGAAGTTCAAGAGTGTGGAAGTAAAAAAACCGATTTAGAATTACGCGCTTTATTAGGATGCTTTTTGTTTAGCGGAGATGATGTTGAAAAAAGAATCAAAGTATTAAGCGGAGGCGAAAAAGCACGTGTGGCTTTAACTAAAACTATTATTAGTAAAGCTAATTTTTTAATGCTGGATGAACCTACCAACCACTTAGATATGCATTCGGTTGAATTATTAGCTGATGCACTTACTAAATATGATGGAACATTAATTTTAGTAAGTCACGACCGTTTCTTCATTTCAAAAACTGCAAATAAAATTTGGGAAATTGAAGACCATAAAATTGTTGAATTTAAGGGCAATTATAAAGAATGGCTAGAGTGGAAGGAAAGAATGGCTAAACAAAAAGCTGTTCCTACAGAAGCACCCAAAAACATTAAAGAAGAAAAAAAAGCAGCTCCTGCAGCCGCCCATAAGCCAGCTTCTGAAAAACCTATTGAAAGTAATGCACCTATAGATAAAGAATTGCAAAAGCAAATTCAAAAACTACAAAAAGCATTGTCACAAATAGAACACAATATAGACACTTTGAAAAAGGAAAAAGAAGCCCTTGAAATTCAGATGGCAGATCCTACCATATATACAGATGTATCCAAGTTTCAAGTCATTGAAAAAAATTACCACGATAAAAATGCACTTATACGTTCCATGAATAAGGAATATGAAATGGCATTTAACGATTTGCTGATACTAGAAAGTAAATAAATAGAATAAAGCTATGAAGCTTTATAAAAAAAGGGAAGTTTTGCAACTCCCCTTTTTTATGTAATAAGATTGTTTATTTACATTTTTTAAAACACTTTAATACTTTTTGTATGACTCTTTTATGATTCAACCCTATTTTAAATAGGTATCTAACCATCTGCCTTGTTCATATAAAAGATGTAATAAATTTTCTTTCCCTCTATAGCTATGGGCTTCATATGGCAAGTAAACAAATCGAACAGTACCACCATGTCCTTTTATAGCTGCATATAAACGCTCACTATTAATTGGGAAAGTACCTGTATTATCATCCTGTTCACCATGGGTTAATAAAATAGGTGCTTTGATTTTATCAGCAAAAGCAAAAGGGCTCATTTCTAAATACAATTGTGGAGCTTGCCAAAAAGTGCGTTCTTCATTTTGGAATCCAAAGGGCGTTAATGTACGATTATAGGCACCACTTCTTGCGATACCTGTTTTAAATAGGTTAGTGTGTGCTAATAAATTAGCGGTCATGAAGGCACCATAACTGTGTCCACCCACTGCCATTCTTTTGCGGTCTCCCACTCCCATGTCTACTAATTTGTCAATCGCAGCTTTAGCGTTTAATTCTAACTGATGTACAAAATCATCATTTGGTTTTTTATCAGGTCCTGTAGCAATGATAGGCATTTCGGCATTATCTAAAATAGCATACCCTTGGGTCACGTAAAATACGGGGGAAGCCCATGATAATAAAGTAAACTTATGTTGGTTTCCTCTAATTTGACTTGCATCAGCAGCACTTGTGAATTCTCTTGGATAAGCCCATATTAATGTGGGAAGTGGGCCATCTTTTACTTTATTATACCCCTTTGGTAAATATAGATCGCCTGTCATATCAACGCCATCTTCACGTTTGTACTTAATTTTTTCTTTGGTAACACCTACCATACTCGTGTAAGGATTTTTAAACTGAGTAAGTGTCATTGTATTTTTTAATCCTTCTCCCGATTTGATGAAATAGTTAGGTACTTCAACTTCCGTCTCCCTTCTAGTAATTACTTTTAAAGGATTGAATTGAATCACATCAGCAACATATTCAAAACAATCTTCGGCGCTTCTCCAAATAATTTCCTTCGCTTTAGTATTTATATTAAATGAAGCTAAATAAGGTAGGTCTCCTTTGGGTGAAGCACCAGTGGTATTATTAAATAAAATGGTTTGTCCATTTAAAACCGCAATGACATCTTCTCCAAATTTATTTTTTTCTGTTACTGGAATTCCCGGATTATTATATAAATCGGTACTGTTGCCTTCATACAAAGTAGTTAAAGTTTGTGCACTTGCATTGTATCTACTCACGGTATATTGCTGTTTAGATCGCAATGATTCTGACACCAACGCCAAAGCATCATTTCCCCATGTGGTCCTGTTATATCTTGTTTTTGTTTTAAATAATTCTTTAGGGGCTCCAGTAAATGGGGCATCTAATGCAAAAACGACATCATGATATGGAACTTTCTTTTTAATCAATCCACTGTCTAAAGGCATCGCATAAACTATCGTTGCTGCAGCATCATTTTTCCAATCAAAAGCCCTAGGTACATTTTGAACGTTGTCATATCCCGATGGAGTGTTTTCAGAGGAAGGCAATTCTGCTAAAGTATGTAATTTATTTCCTTTAAAATCTTCAATGGCAATGGTGGATGCAAATCCTCCAGCAGGAACTAAATAAGAAAATGGTTTATTAAGTTTTTTAGTAAGAAGATAATTTTTATCTGGAGATATATTTACAGAATATAAAATACTTGGTTTTCCAATGGAAGTTTCTACCCCATTGGTATTTTTTACTAATTGAACAGTAGTGAAAAAATCAAACAAATATTCATCATAAGGTGACTTGATCATGTCTTGATAGGTGACACTTGGAGCCACTTTACCCAAATTTTCTTGAATGGTGGGGCCTTTAGGAGTAATAGGTCTTTTTTTAAGTGTAGACAATGTATTTACATTTGTTTTATACAATAATGTATTGTCATCAACCCATATTAAAGTACTTCCTAAAATAGTGTTCGCTTGTTTTGTATTTATTTTTTTACAAGATGATTTTACAATGTCAATGACATACACGTCCACTTGAGAGGCCGTTACATTAAAAAAAGCAATTTTATTTTCAGATTTATTCCATGTTGGAGAAGTCGCCGTCATATTTGCTGGAAAACCTGAAATAGATAATATATTTCCTGTATTAATATTTTTAATGGACAACTTATTAATATAGGTTTGTCGTGTTAAGGACGCATTATTTGGATTTAATCTTAATCCAGCAATTTTGAATTCAGGTTGTCCTAATTCTTCCACTGTTGGATATGAATTTCTTTCCATAATGAGCATCCACTGTGCTTTACTTTCTACACTTATCAAAGGTGTGGGTGGAGCTAATAATAAATCAGCAATCACTTTGGGAGGTGTTTTATATTCATACCCTTCTTGTGCAAAAATGTAAAAGGTTGCAAATAATAATACAACTGTCAAAGTAATTTTTTGAATGAATTTTTTCATGTGTCTTATTTTACTCAAAATAATGATTTTTAAAATCTTAGCCATCAAAACTAACATACAAACGTTTGCATTCAGAAAAATACCCACATTTAACAATATTCGTCCATAAATTGGTACCAAATGATTAAATTTGGGGCTCCATTTTGTTAGTAACGTTTTGATTATGAATTGTAAATCAACGTTTTAAAGTATAATTGTCAAGTTTATGTCTGAAAAGAAAGTCAGTAAAATCGCTGTTTTAACCTCTGGTGGAGACGCCCCCGGCATGAATGCTGCTATCAGAGCTGTCGTAAGAACAGGATTATACCATGGATTAGAGGTTTTTGGGGTAGTTCGTGGATATAACGGTATGATCGAAGATGATATCTTTCAAATGGACTCTAAATCGGTGGCAAATATTATTCAAAGAGGTGGTACCATTTTAAAAACTGCAAGAAGTAAAGATTTTTTTGAACCTGCTGGACGACAAAAGGCATATGAAAATTTAAAGAAAAGAGGGATAAATGGTATTGTCGTAATTGGCGGTGATGGAAGTTTTAAAGGAGCACAAAAGTTTAGTAACGAATTTG